>NZ_JBWJVK010000038.1:0-22895 GCF_056428945.1 Flavobacterium sp. GNP010
TACTGAACACTAATTTTTAGTCTCTTTTAGGACTGTTCTTCTTATCTCTTTTTTCTTCTTTCTTTTCTTTAGCCGTTTTTAACGGTTCTTTTTTGACGGTTTTCTTAGCGTCTTGACTTTTTGCCATGATATAGGTTTTTAGTTTTGTTTAACTTTTGATTTAAGTAAATATAAATAATATTTTTGATTTGTTTTTAAATATTATCTTAAAAAATCCCCAAATGCTTTCGGAATTGAGGACCTAGTAACATACAATTTTTTGTATTTATTTCTTTTTCAGTACTTTGTATTCTTCATAACATCCGCTTATTGCGTCCATGATTTGAAGATCATTTGCTGTTTTTATGAACGATTCAGAGTAGTTGCAACGTTGCAAAATTTCAGGTATTTCATTTTTGTCAATACCTAAAAGTACGGCAATCGTTTCTCTGTCAAATTTTGATTCCAGAAGATTACGGACTGTGTCGTCCTTCTTCATTTCTTTAAGTTTCTTTAGTTCTTTTGGCTTGTTACCAAAAAAATTATACAACATATCTGCCGGATTAAATATGGAGCCAAGAACTCTTCCAAAGGCATTAGGTGAATATGCGCCCGCTTCATACCCTTGCGTTAAACCAGAAATACTATAGCGATAGTTTTCTTTCACAGGGATAATTTTAGTGTCTACTTCAAGATAACCAGTAAGATTAAAAGGTCTAATTACTACTTCTTCCAGCGCAATAGCTTTTTCAGTAAGTTGAATTTTGGTGCTTTTGTTTTTAATCCAGTCGTTTGTCACGCGTACTCGCAAGGATTGAAAACCTAGGCTGGTAATGTGCAGGGTGTCATTTACTTGTACATCGATTTCAAAATACCCATTAGAATTGGTAGTAGCACCGCGTACCTTATTCACATTTATGATATTAACACTAGATAACGGTTGTTTTGTCGTGTTGCTTAAAATCAAACCGTCAACTTTATGGGACGCTTCTTGAATTTGGGCATGTACTGTTATGGACAATAGTAAAAATAAAAAAACTACAAAATATTTCATACATTAATTTAAGACTTTAAAAGTAATAAATCAAGATTAAATATTTTGTAGTTCCAGTATAATTATAAGAAAATTAACTAAACGTTAGTCTCTTCTTGGTCTTCTTGGTCTTGGTGTGTCACCAAAGTTTTCTGAACGTCTTGGTGCTCTATCAGATGAACCTTCTGTTCTTGGTCTGTCTGATGTAAAACCACCTTCTCTTCTTGGAGCTGATGTACTTCTTGGTCCAAAACCACCTTCTCTTGGTGCTGAACTTCTGTCGCTTCTAAATCCGCCACCAGAACCTTCGCGTCTTGGAGCAAAGCTTCCTTCTCTTCTTGGAGCTGAACTTCTTCCGCCTCCAAAACTTCCGCCTGAGCTTCTTCCGTTATGATCACGTCTTCCACCACCGTCATTTTTAGAAATTTCAACATTGATTCTACGTCCTTCTAATTGTACGTTGTTCAATATTTCCATTACTTTATCGGTATGTTCTGGATCTGTGTTAAAGAAAGAGAAACCTTCTTTTACATCTACTTTGAAAACGTCATCACGACCTAAGTCTAATGTTTCTTTCAAGTAATCTTTCAATGACATCCAATCAAAGTTATCTCTTGAACCTATGTTCACAAAATATCTCGTTGCACCACCATTGTTGTTTTCTCTTGGAGCACCATCTCTGTCATCACGTTCACGTCTTTCAGAACCTGAAGTTTGATTAGAGATATCTCTGTTTTTCTTATAGTAATTGATAAAACGATTGAATTCAACCGACACCATTTTCTTGATTAATTCTTCTTTCGATAAATCTTCAAGTACACTGTTAATTGCAGGAAGGTATGTGTCAATTTCGTGATCAACCTCTGTGTCTTTAATTTTAGTTGCTAAGTGCAACAATTGGATTTCACAGATTTCAATTCCAGATGGGATTGTTTTTTCTTCGAATTTTTGTTTGATAATTCTTTCTATTGAAGAAATCTTACGCAATTCACTTTTTGTTACAATTACGATTGATGTCCCTAATTTTCCTGCACGTCCCGTACGACCAGAACGGTGATTGTACGTTTCAATTTCGTCAGGAAGTTGGTAATTTACTACGTGAGTAATATTGTCAACATCAATTCCACGAGCTGCTACATCAGTTGCAACAAGCATTTGGATTTGTCTACCTCTAAAAGATTTCATTACACCATCACGTTGCGCCTGAGATAAATCTCCATGCAAGGCAGCAGCGCTGTATCCATCTTCAATTAATTTTTCGGCAACAGCTTGTGTATCACGTTTAGTTCTACAAAAAACTACTGAGAAAATGTCTGGATTAGAATCGGCTAGACGTTTCAAAGCTTCATAACGATCACGAGCATTTACTAAGTAAAATTCGTGAGATACGGTAGCTGATCCTGAATTTTTAGTTCCAACTGTAATTTCAATTGGATCTTTCATGAATTGTTTCCCAATACGTGCTACTTCAGCAGGCATTGTTGCAGAGAATAACCATGTATTTTTTTCGTCTGGCGTAGTGGATAGGATGTTTACGATATCTTCGTAGAAACCCATATTCAACATTTCGTCAGCTTCGTCAAGGATGCAAAAGCTGATTTGAGAGATGTTTACTAATCCTCTATTAATCATGTCTTGCATTCTTCCTGGAGTTGCCACAATAATTTGCGCGCCTCTCTTTATGTCTCTCGCTTGTTCTGTAATGCTAGCACCACCGTAAACTGCTACCACATTAATACCTTTTTCGTATTTGGAGTAGTTTTTAATTTCGTTGGTAATCTGCAAACAAAGTTCGCGTGTTGGAGATAAAATTAATGCTTGTGTATTCCTGTTGTTGGCATCAATTTTCTGAATAACTGGAAAACCAAATGCTGCCGTTTTCCCTGTCCCTGTCTGAGCCAACGCAACCATATCTGTGTCTTTTTCCAATAATAGGGGAATCGCTTTCTCCTGTACTTCGGTCGGATTTTCAAATCCTAGATCTAAAATCGCCTTCAGTAACGATTCACTCAATCCTAATTGTTCAAATTTATTCATATGTATTTTTAAAATAGGGTGCAAAATTACTGTTAATAATCGATATAAACTAATGCTATTTTAAGATTTAATAATTTATTATCATTTGATTGTCAGAAAGTTATATTTTTTATTTAAGAATTGTTTATTTTGATTTAATATTTTAGTCTAAAATAGTGTTACTAAAGTTGTTTTTTTGTTATCAAAATTTTGTATAACTCGCTGTTTATTGATTTAATTTTAAAAAATTAATTAACTGTTGCGTAGCTTTTCCCCTGTGACTGATTTTATTTTTAATGTCTAATGATAATTGTGCAAAAGTCTCCTCGTATTGTAAAGGTCTAAAAATGGGATCGTAACCAAAGCCTAGATTTCCTGTTTTTTCTAAAGTTATTTCTCCAAGAGCAATTCCTGTAAAAAGATGTTGTTTTCCGTTTATGTTTAGTGCTATTACAGTTTTGAATTGGGCTTTCCTATTGTTTATGTCCGATAAGTTTTCTAATACTTTATTCATATTATCATCGGCATTGCGTTGTTCTCCAGCATATCTTGCAGAATACACGCCAGGTGCTCCATTTAAAGCATCGATTTCAAGTCCAGTATCATCAGCAAAACAGTCATAACCGAATTTTTCGGTTACATAATTTGCTTTTAGAATCGCATTACCTTCAATAGTATCGGAAGTTTCGGGGATATCTTCAAAACAACCAATACTTTCTAGACTTCTAATAGTTATGTTCTCGGGAAGCATACTTTGTAATTCAAAGATCTTATTTTTGTTGTTTGAAGCGAAAACGAGCTGCATGGTTTGATTTGTTTATTGGATTGAAATAGTAAGACTTGTAATTTTCATTTAAAACAGGTTGCCAAATTTGATACGATCAGTCAACAACAGCTGCTGATTGAGATAACTGGCATTGTCTAACTAAATCGCAATCGTACGTAAACGTGTTTTATTCCTTTTTTATCAGAATCTCTCTCGTCTATTTCTAGAATGTCAGTTAACGATTTTAACATGGGTGTCAATTTCGAAAATCCATAGTTTCGTGGATCAAATTCTGGTTTTTTCTTAACAATTAGATTTCCTACATCTCCAAGAAAAGCCCATCCACTATCATCGCCTATATCTTCAATTGTAGATTCGATGAGTTCTATCGTTTGTAAATCTATCTTATTAAGGCTTTTTGGTGTGGCCTTTTTAGCATCAGTTGCTGTTCTTTTTGGTTCTTTCTTTTTTATTGCTCCATCTAAAACTTCGATATAAACAAATCGGTCACAGGCAACAATGAACGAATTTGGTGTTTTTTGTTCACCAATACCAATTACTTTCATTCCAGATTCACGAAGTCTGATTGCTAAACGAGTAAAATCAGAATCACTAGAAACAATACAAAAGCCATCTACTTTATCTGAGTATAATAAATCCATAGCATCAATAATCATGGCGGAATCGGATGAATTTTTACCCACCGTATAGCTGTATTGCTGTATAGGTGTAATGGCATGTTCGAGTAAAACGCTTTTCCAACCTCCTGCATTTGGTTTGGTCCAGTCTGCATAAATTCGTTTAGTAGTTGGAGTGCCAAATTTGGCTATTTCTTCCATCATACCTTTTACATTGCTGTAGGGAACGTTGTCGGCATCAATAAGGACGGCTAATTTTAATTCCTTTGTATTGTTAGACATAAATTTAAAATTTATTTTAGTAAGTCAAATATACAAAGTTTATTGTGTTATGCTTGGTATGTTTAGCATTTGATTTGTGCAAATCTGCACTGTTACAAATGGAGTCTTGGTTTTTTAGTAGTACTTGGTTTAAATTTTTGGGTTTGAAATTTTTGAATTTTAGTGTGATTAGATTGCTTTAAAAATAAATTTATTTTCAAGTCCTTTATAAAATTTAAATAATTATTTTTGCAACTTCTTAAAATTAAAATTATTACTTTACATATTATGGTAAAAGATTTATTCGAAAGAATTCAAAACAATAAAGGTCCTTTGGGGAAATGGGCTTCACAAGCTGAAGGGTATTTTGTTTTTCCAAAATTAGAAGGTGAGTTGGGACCAAGAATGCAGTTTGGTGGAAAAGATATTTTGAATTGGAGTTTGAATGACTATTTAGGTCTAGCTAATCATCCAGAAGTGCGTCAAGCAGATACTGATGCTGCTATTCAATATGGAGCTGCTTACCCAATGGGAGCAAGAATGATGAGCGGACATACTAAATATCATGAGCAATTAGAGAATGAATTGGCTGCTTTTGTAATGAAAGAATCAGCGTATTTATTGAATTTTGGATACCAAGGAATTATGTCCACTATTGATGCATTAGTAACGCGAAATGACATAATTGTTTATGATGTTGATGCCCATGCTTGCATAATTGATGGAGTGCGTTTACACAGTGGAAAAAGATATACTTACAAGCACAATGATCTTGAAAGTATGGAAAAAAATCTGCAACGTGCTACAAAAATGGCTACTGAAACAGGTGGTGGTATTTTGTTTATTACCGAAGGTGTTTTTGGTATGCGCGGACAACAGGGTAAACTTAAAGAAATAGTTGCTTTAAAAGAAAAGTACAATTTCCGTTTGCTAGTTGATGACGCACATGGTTTTGGAACCTTAGGAAAAACAGGAGCTGGAGCAGGTGAGGAGCAAGATTGTCAGGATGGTATTGATGTATACTTTTCTACTTTTGCAAAGTCGATGGCTAATATTGGTGCTTTTGTAGCTGCGGATAAAGATATTATTGACTATTTGAAATACAATTTACGTTCTCAAATGTTTGCCAAAGCTTTACCAATGATTCAAACTATTGGTTCGTTAAAACGTTTGGAGTTGTTGCGTAATCACCCAGAATTAAAAGATAAATTGTGGGAAAATGTAAATGCACTACAAAACGGATTAAGAGCGCGTAACTTTAATATTGGGGACACCAATACTTGTGTTACGCCAGTTTATCTAGAAGGAAGTGTGCCCGAAGCAATGATTATGGTAAATGATTTAAGAGAAAATTACGGTATTTTCTTGTCGATAGTAATTTATCCTGTAATTCCAAAAGGTATTATTTTATTGAGAATGATTCCTACTACATCACATACTTTATCCGATGTAGATGAAACACTTACAGCTTTTGAAGCAATTCGTGAAAAATTAGAAAATGGTACTTATAAAGAAATAGCAAGCAGAACAACGGTTGATTTAGACGCCTAGTTTTAGTATATTTCATTAGAATTAAACACTATCCATCAACATAAGTTGGTGGATTTTTTTTGTGTTAATTCAAAAATTAATCTTATATTTCAATAACTTAAATTTTAATATTATGAAAAAAGTAATAGTAGTATTCGTTTTTGTGAGTTTTTTTATTTCCTGTAAAAAAGAAAAAGATGCGAGTCTACCGGTGACTGAGGAAGTGGTTGCAGAAGCAAAATCAGAATGCTATTCTTCAATTAAGAGTAAAGATACAGTCACGATGGATTTGAAAATCGATAAAGATTTATCAGTTGTAGGGAACTTGTGTTATCGATTTTTCGAAAAAGATAAAAATGATGGCACTGTAATAGGAAAACTGCAAGGCGATACACTTATTGCCGATTACACTTTTATGTCGGAGGGAGTTACTTCCAGGCGCCAAGTTGTGTTTGTAAAAAAAGGAAATACGTATGTAGAAGGATTCGGAGACATAACTACTGATTCCAGCGGAAAAGTAACTTACAAAGATCTAAAAACGTTAAAATTTGACGATATTGTTGTATTAACAAAAGTAAATTGCGAGCAATAGTTGAAATTCATGGACTTGAACAGGGACATGTAATACTACGACTGTTACACTAGTACTTATTGCAGATGAGTCAATGAATGCCTGTAGATCCGATCCAGCTAGTGATTGACTGAAATAAGTAAATGAAATTTAGTAGTTGCTACATTTGAGTTTATCAAATTCAATTTAATATTGCTTTTAACATTAGGCCGTCATATAATTCAAATCAGCCTTTTTAATTTTATTTTCATGAAATATTTGTTCGTTTTTTTATTTTCAAACCTTATTTTTTCTCAGAAAGCGGATGGTTATATTGATTATCAATATATTCATAAAGTAGATCTAGTTGATAAAGCTAAAATTAGAAAAGCACAGTTTAGAATGTTTTTTACGCCAAGCAAAACTTTCGCTTATGATCTTAACAAGTATAATAGAAGTCTTCAAATTGCGAAGCAATTGGGTGATCAAAATCCTGAATTTAAAAATGAAAAAAATCAAATCAAACCCAATGATTTTATAATTATAGATTTACAAAAACAAATTTATAACTCATTTGAGTATAAAAATAGTAGCTATTTAGTAAAAGATACTATACTACAAGATTGGACTATTCTAGAAGATAAAAAAAAAATTTTAAACTATAGTTGTCAAAAAGCAATCACTACTTTTAGAGGTAGAGATTATGAAGCTTGGTTTACTTCTGATATTCCTGTATCATTTGGTCCATGGAAATTTAATGGTTTACCTGGAGCCATTTTGTCTGTTGTTGATAAAACGGGAGATGTAGAATTTAGCGCTATAAAAATCAGTACTGCACAAGTTGACAATATAATTGAAGAACCATTATATTATGAAGAGGTTACCAAAGAAAAATTGGCTGAAATTAATGATAACTATACGAGTCAAATTAATACTAATTTTACGGTGATCAAAAATGGAGAACAATATGCACCAGTTCCAAAAATTAAGAAGAAAATAAATAATCCAATTGAATTACAATAATCAGTTGATAATGAAATTGTTTTATAGTTTATTCTTTATCTTTTTTTTATTTTTTTTTAGTGCAACTTTTGCACAAAATGTTACGATAACTTGTAAAGTTAGTTACTTAGACATACCAGCGAACGATGTTTTTTTATACATTGTTCAAAAAGATAATAGCACTATAAAAAAGTTTACAAAAACTAATGAAAAAGGTGTTTTTAGTTTTGAAATTCAAAAAAACTTTTTTACAAATCATGAAATTCTTGTAAAAAGCTTACGTTACGAAACTATTACTTTGCCACTACTTCAGACTCAACTTTTTTATGAATTCAAACTCTCCGAAAAGCCAAGAATTTTAGATGAAGTTGTTGTAAAAAGAGACCTTCTTGTTCGTAAACAAGGTGATTCCATTAAGTATAAATTGAAAGATTTTGCTAATCTTAACGATCGTAAATTAGAAGATGCTTTAAGAAATATACCCGGATTAGAAATAGATGGTAGTGGAACCATCAAGTACCAAGGTATGTCATTGTCTAATTTTTATATCGAGGGTGATGATATTTTATCTAAAAATTATAAAATTGCAACACAAAATTTTAACACGGAGATTATTGACGAAATACAAATACTCGAAAATAATCAACCTATTAAATTATTACAAGGAAAGGTAATTCCAAAAAATGCAGCGCTCAACATAACATTAAAATCAGACTATAAAAATACGTGGATTCATAATTTAGATTTAGGACTAGGTATTCCGAATCTTTACAAAATGAATTACTTCAATACACTTATTTCCAAAAAAATAAAGGTCGTTAATATATTGAAATTTAATAATGTCGGACAAGATCTTAATACTATGTTTGCTAGTACAGAATTTAGTGATCTTTTTACTAAGTTTGATTTAAATTTTAGAGAAAATATACTCTCAGCATCGAATACCTCATTGCCTCCGTTGAGTAAAAATAGATTTGAAAATAGAATATTTGCAGCTAGTACAAATACATCCTTTAAATTGAATAATGATGTGGATTTTAAAACTAATTCTATTTTTTATAATGATTTTAACCCATATCAAGTAAATAATTCTACAACTTTCAATAATGTTGATACAGCAATTGGTTTTGTTGAAAATAATAGTTTTTCAAAAAAAGGCAATTACTTTATTCAAAATAGTACTGTTAGAAAAAATACAAATACTATTTATTGGACTAACGATTTTAAAGCAGAATTTTACAAGGAGAAAAGTTATTCTGAACTAAACAATGCAAGTAACACGCAAAATCTTAAGAACCATTTGTTCCAGTTTACAAATAAATTTAATGTTATAAAAACAATAGTAAAAACGTTTTTTAATTTAAATTCATATTTATATGTTGGAAGTCTTAAAGATGAATTAATCATAAAAAAAGGTCTTTTTCCAAATCTCTTAAACAACAATATAGACTATCTAGCTACAAATCAAATTATTAACAATAGAATTTTCTTTTTTAAAAATGCGGCAAATTTTAGTTACACTAAAAATTTATGGAAATTCCAATCAGAATTTTCAAATATATTCTCGAATAGAGACAACAATACAGACTTATCACTTACTCAAAACAGTGGTGAAGTAACAGTATTGCCAGAATATTTCAATCAAAACAAAAACATATTTAGTAAAACATCTGTTTTAGCAAGAATAACTTTAAAAAAAGAACAACTTAAATGGGAATCGTCTTTTGCACCAACTTTTTATAACTTCATTTCGTTAAGTAACAAAAATGTATTCTCAAAGGTATTTCAAACCGAAGTGGAACAAAAATTTGGTAGAGAAAACATGTTCAATGTAGAATATTCTTTTAATAATGTTCCGAGAAATGTTCTTGATAATTATGATAATTATTATTTACAAAATTTTCGAAGTTTTTACAGAAATCAATTAGATTATTTTCAAACGGATAGTCATAAAATAGCTTCAAGACTTGTTTTGCAGCGCACATCTAAACTTCTTTTTATAAATTTAGATTTTGAAAAAACTTTTAACCGAGCAAATTTTATAGGATCCAATATTTTTTCTTCGTCATCAAATAGATTTGAATATATTTTATTTGAAAACTATAGCAAAAAAACAAAAGTTTCTCTTGGCATTTCGAAGTACTTTTTTAGATTAAAATCAAATTTTAAAATAAATATTAACTACAATTTAGTTGCTCAAAATCAGCTTAATAATAATATTTTAATTCCTTTTGAAAACAAAAATCAAGAAATTCGATTAAACTTTAACCCTAAATTTTTTAAAACTATAGGTTTTACTTCCGAATATTCTTTTCAAAAAAACACCAATAAAAATAAAAACACAGGGTTTAAAAACCAAGTGATTTTTCATTCTAGTAAAAACAACTTTGACGTTAATTTTACAGAAAATTTTTCGCTTAGACTTTCAAACGAGTTTATACAGTTTATAAATCTTAACAAGAATACAAACCATTATTTAGATGCCTTTTTAAATTATAAAAATCCAAAGTCTAAATTTACATATGAATTAAAGTGGTCTAATATCTTGAATAGAGACAAATATAGTATTCAAAACAATACAGAATTTATTTCGAGTGAGACAACTTTTTTCATAAGGCCTCAAAATTTATTAGTAACGATTTTTTATAAGTTTTAAATAGAAAAACCTAAAAAGTCTGATTTATAATAAATTTACAATCATCTGAGTCAAAAATTTCTTAAATCGTAGTTTTTATAAACTCTTGATGAAAGTACATCTTCGTTTATGAACAACTGGATCAAAATGTTTCCATAAATTTTGAATAGCCAAGTTGTTTGCTAATTCTGGTGTTCTATAACAGTTGAGTATGCCTTTTTCTTTAAATGTTTCGTAACACTCTTTAAAAAGGATTGCGGTTACAGCTTTGTTCTGGTATTCTGGCAATACACCAATAAGGTAAAAAAGTACATTTTTACTTTGTCTTTTTGCTTTTAGCAAATGTATAAATCCGAAAGGAAACAATTTACCTTTGGATTTTTGTAAAGCTTGAGCAAAATCAGGCATTACAATACTAAACGCTACAATGTTATGGTCTTTATCTTCAACAAACTTTATGAATTCAGGATTGATAAAGCTGATGTATTTTTTCTTAAAATATTCTTTTTGAGTATCGGTGATCGCTACAAATGAGGATAATGAGGCGTATGATTTGTTAAATAAATCAAACATTTTATCTACGTGTGGCATTACTTCTTTGGTAGTTTTAAAATTGAGCGGATTTAATTGATACCTTCTTTTTACCAAGTCGTTTGCTTTTTCAAAAAACTCCAGTTTTACGTTTTCAAATGGGAACTTACTCTCTAAATATTCTTTTTCAACATTAAAACCCAATTGCTCAAAATGGCGGGCATAATACGGATGATTGTACCACGTAATCATGGTTCCGATTTCCTCAAAACCTTCTGTTAGGACTCCTACTTTATCTAAATTTGAAAAACCCATAGGGCCTTCAACATGGTCTAAATTGTTTTTTCGTCCTAGTTCGTATACTTTTTCAAGTAGTGCTTTTGTTACTTCAATATCGTCAATTACATCAAACCAACCAAAACGAGTTTTGCTTTTTTTTTGATCATTTACCTCACCCCAATTAATAATAGCTGCAATCCGACCAACAATTTCATTGTCTTTGTATGCGATGTAAAAATAGGCTTCGGCATTTTCAAAAGCCGGATTTTTGGTTTTATCAAAGGTTTCCAGCTCATCTGCAATAATGGGTGGTACCCAATACTTATCATTTTTATATAATGTGAATGGAAACTTAATATAATCTGTTAATTCACTTTTGGTAACGGCTTCTTTAATTGTAATCATTATCCTTTTTTTGTCTTTTTGGCTCTTTTTTCTGCTTTAGACCCCGTATTTTTATCGTTATTGTCAATGTTTATTCTCACTTCTTTGTACTTAGCATCATAACGCCAGGAAAAACCAATGCCTCCATACACTATAGAAGGTGTTGTTTTCAAGCTTGTACTAATTGAAGCGTCAATTTGCATGTCTTTGTTTAATAAATACGCGGCACCACCACGAACAATTGCATCACTATAAAAATCACTTTTAAACCCTTGATTTTCAACAAATCCTGACCATTTGTCATTAAACCCACGAGTTAATGTTAGTACGTAGCCATAACTAGGAAAATCGGTACCAACATAATCGGCAATGATATTTGTTACAAAAACCCATTTTCCATCACCCAAATGGTTTTGAGTTATCAAGATAATTTTTGGTGATATGCTGGATTCTGGAGAAAAAGAATACGGGTTTTCCGCCATCGTAAAATTAGCTCCTGCAAACAAAGAAACCGCTGGTACTAATTGGCGCCAAGTGAATTTTCTATTGGCTTTCCAACTATGAATATTTATTTTTTTTTCATAATTTTTAAAAGGATCATAGATTAAATATTTTGCTCCAAAAACGGTTTGTTTGAAGTCTGCAATTTTAGTACTGCTGAACAACTCATTGTAGGTCTCGTTTTGGTATTGAATATCAGCGATCAATTCTAGATTTTCTAGGAATAAACCCCATCGTAAAGTGGCATCGATACCGAAGCCATTTGAATTATAATTCAATAAACTATGTTTCTGTTTGATGCCATAAACGCCTGTTTCTATTTGGATTACTGATTTGCCTACAGAGTAAGCTGACATGGTTTCTCCAGGTCTATTAGAGTTTATTTCGTCTGTATGTTGACCATAATGCATACTTGGTTGTAATAAAATAAAGGCGATCAGCAAGATTTTTATTTTAAACATAGTAATTTTTTTTGGGTTGAAAAGTAATAACGCATTTCAAATGTACTATATTTTATCATTTATTTAAGAATGATATTTTAATTTTGTCTCGAAGTTTCAATATGGATTTATTAATTTTGAAAAAATATATATTAACATTCAAATAGCATAATTTATGGGTTTTATAAAAGCACTTTTTTATATGATTGCTTTCTATTATATTTTCAGATTTTTAGCAAAACTGTTTCTGCCATTATTGGTAAAAAAAGTAGTTGAAAAAGCAGGTGAAAATATGCAAAAGCAGCAACAACAGGCGCAAGATGCTTCTTGGAAAAAGACACAAACAAAGGATGAGGTGCTTTATAATACGGCTAATGCCAAAAATCCTCGCGAAACCAAAAAAGTGGGTGATTATGTTGATTACGAAGAAATAGATTAAGTTTGTCGTTTTTAGCATTGTATTTACTCTAATTCAAACTATTTTACATTGAAAATATTAAATAAATTTTATCCACACGCGGCAGCCATAGTAGGTTTTGTATTAATTTCTATTCTTTATTTTTATCCTGTTTTGCAAGGAAAGCAAATTTTCCAATCGGATATTGTTCAGTACACGGGGATGGCCAAAGAACAAAACGATTTTAGAGCTACTAACGATCTTGAACCCTATTGGACAAACTCAGCATTTGGTGGAATGCCTACTTATCAATTGGGAGCGAAATACCCACACGATTATATTGGTGCAATAGATGATATGTTACGTTTTTTACCGCGTCCTGCTGATTATTTATTCTTGTATTTTCTTGGGTTTTATGGATTGATGTTGGTGTTAAAAATAGATCCATTAAAAGCATTTTTTGGGGCAATAGCCTTTGGTTTATCTACCTATTTAATAATTATTCTTGGTGTGGGTCATAATGCAAAGGCTCATGCTATTGCCTATATGCCACTGGTTATTGCTGGTTTTATTCTGGTGTTTCAAAAAAAATACATTCTGGGAGGATTAGTTACGCTTTTTGCGGCTGCATTAGAAATTAATGCAAATCACTTCCAAATGACGTATTACTTACTGATTTTTCTATTGATTCTGTCTGTTTATTTTTGTTATAATTTTATAAAAGAAAAGGAATATAAGTCCCTGTTCTTTTCTTTTGGGATATTAGCAGCTGCTGGAATTTTAGCTATTGGTGCCAATGCTACCAATTTAATGGCTACCACTGAATATGCTGATTTTAGTATTCGTGGCAAAAGCGAACTGACATTCAATCCAAACGGTTCAAAAAACGAGACAAGTTCATCCATGTCCAAAGACTACATCACAGAGTACAGTTATGGCGTTATGGAAAGCTTCAATCTTATTGCACCTCGACTTTTTGGGGGTTCAAATAATGAAGCAGTTGGCAAAGACAGTAATATGTATGAATTCATGATAGGACAGGGAGTTCCTGAGGATCAAGCAACTGATTTTGTGTCTGGAATGCCAACCTATTGGGGAGATCAACCTATTGTCGCTGCTCCTGCATACATTGGAATTGTAGTTTTCTTCCTGGCGATTATAGCTTTGTTTATTGATAAACGAAAGATTAAATATGTATTTCTTGCCGGTTCGATTGTAGCCTTAATGTTATCTTGGGGTAAAAATTTCCCTATTTTAACGAACTTCTTCATCGATTACGTTCCCATGTATGATAAATTCAGAGCCGTTTCTTCGATTCAGGTGGTGCTTGAATTATGTTTTCCAGTTTTGGCTATTATGGGATTGCAGTCTTACTTTCAATTAGACAAAAAATTACAGTGGAAAGCGTTGTATGAGTCGGTAATTTTAAGCTTAGGTATTATTGTGATTTTGTTTTTGTGCAAAAGCATGTTCAGTTTTACTGGTGGGAATGATGCGAGTTACCAGGAAATGTATGGTCCTGATTTTGTCAATGCCCTAAAACTGGATCGAATGAGTTTGTTTAGTGCTGATTTATTGCGTTCAGGATTTTTTATCGTAGTGACGGCATTCGTATTATGGTTGTCAATAAAAGAAAGATTTGCTCAAAACACAGCGATACTAATTGTGGGACTTTTGATGGTTTCCGATTTGTTTTTTGTAGATAAAAAATATGTTTCGGGAAAGGATTTTGTAAGTCGCAGTCAGGTTGAGGTTCCTTTTCAAGAGTCGCCAGCAGATGCTGAAATACTAAAAGATACTTCAAATTACCGTGTTTTTGAAGTTGGCGATATCATGGGAGCGAGAGCTTCTTATTTTCATAAATCTATTGGTGGTTACAGTGCGGTACGACCACGAAGAGTGCAACAATTAATTGATTACCAAATAAGTAAAAACAATATCGAGATTCTTAATTTACTGAATGTAAAATATCTTATTCAAAAAGACAAAGAAGGTAGAGAATTTCCAGTTGCTAATCCAGATGTGAATGGAAACGCATGGTTCGTGAGCAAAGTAAAAGTAGTAAATTCTGCTGATGAAGAGATGAAAGCATTAGACAGTTTAGATTCTAAAAACGTTGCAATAATAAATCAAAAAGAGTTTCAAATAAAAAATACGGCTTTCGCCAAAGACAGTTTAGCGACTATAACTTTAGCTACTTATAAGCCTAATTATTTGAAATATACTTCAGAAAACGCAAATGAAGGATTAGCCCTATTTTCTGAAATGTATTACGGAAAAGGCTGGAATGCTTACATTGACGGTAAAAGTGTAACGCATATCAGAGCGGATTATGTGTTAAGAGGCTTGCAAATTCCCGCGGGGAAACACAACATAGAATTCAAGTTTGAACCACAAGTAATAAAAACGGGCGGAATGATTACACTGATTAGTTCGATTGTAATAGTATTAGTTTTAGTGGCTGGAATTTATTTTGAAAGGAAGAAAAACGCGTTAGCTGTCTAATATTTATTTGTAAATTTAACCCAATAAACTTTTGAATAGATTCTAAATTTGAAATGAAATGGGTAAAGTAAAATTAAATCACGAACATCCAGCAGTTAAGGAGGAAAGATATATTGAAGAAGTAAAACAATTGAGCTATCAGCAACGTTTTGAAAAACTCATTGCAATAATTGAACTTTCTAACGTATTAAAATTGGCAAAAAAATATCCAACATCAAAATAATTTGAAATGAATATTCATAAACAAATACTAGATGTTTGGAAGTACTTGTCAGAAAACAACGTAAACTATCTAACCATAGGTGGTTTTGCTGTAAATATTTATGGCTACGGAAGAAATACAGGAGATATTGATATTTTTATTGAAGATACGGTTGCTAATCGTGAAAACTTAAGGATTGCAATTAAACAAATGGGATTAGGTGATTTTGAAAGTATTAAAACGATGCAATTCCTTCCGGGTTGGACAGATTTTACCCTAAATATTAATTTTAGATTGGATATTATGACTTCTGTTAAAGGTCTAGAAAATAAGCCTTTCGCAACACTTTTAGAAAAAGCAAATATCATTGATATAGATGGGATTCCAGTAGTTTTTATTGATTACGATAATTTGATTATTGCAAAAAAAGCGGTTAATAGATTAAAAGATCAGTTAGATATTGAAGAGTTGGAAAAACTAAATAATAAAAATATTTATTAAAATCATGAAAGAACTTTTCGGTTTAAAATCGTTTCAACAGATATTGTTTTTGATCTTTTTTTTAGGCTTAACTCTTGGAGTATTTGTTGGTATTTATCTCTTTAATCCTGAAAATTTTGAATACTATCTAATAATCCCATCTTTCCCCGCTTTTTATAAAATTGCAACGGGTTTATATAAAAATGTAACCTTATTTAGGGTAGATTTAAAGTCCATGACCAAAAGTAATTTCTCAAATATTTAACCCTATTCATTAAAGAAGAATCCTAACTATTATTTGTAAAGAGTCTTTAATAGTAGTAATGACTAAATAACACATAAATTATTTTGGCCCCAAAAAAAATTATTATTATTACTTATTATTGGCCACCAGCTGGCGGACCGGGTGTACAACGTTGGTTAAAATTTGTCAAGTACTTACCAGAATTTGGCGTTCAGCCGATCGTTTATATTCCGGAGAATCCTACGTATCCTATTATGGATCAGAATCTAGTTCAGGACGTTTCAGATCAAGCCGTTATTTTAAAACAAAAGATATTTGAACCGTATCAATTAGCTTCATTTCTTTCGAAGAATAAAACTAAAAAGATGAATTCCGGGATTATTCCCAATCAGAAAAAACAAAGCTTTCTTGATAAAACGTTACTCTGGATTCGGGGGAATCTTTTTATTCCGGATGCTCGTGTTTTTTGGGTAAAACCATCGGTGGCTTTTTTGGAGAAATACATTGTTGAAAATAATATTGACACTGTCGTTACGTCGGGACCTCCTCATAGTTTGCATCTTATTGGACTAGAATTAAAGCAAAAATTAGATTTGAAATGGTTTGCCGATTTTAGAGATCCGTGGACCACCATTGGCTATCATAAATCCTTACGATTGTCTCATTATGCGGATAAAAAGCACAAAGTACTGGAGCATCAGGTTTTGAATACAGCGGATACTATTATCGTGACGAGTAAAACCACTAAAGCAGAATTTCAAGCGATTACAAATAAACCAATTGAGGTCATAACCAATGGCTACGATACGGAAGAAGTGGCGAAACAACCTTTAGATTCTAAATTTACATTGGCGCATATTGGTTCTTTTCTTTCAGAGAGAAATCCTTTAATTTTATGGGAAAGTTTAGCTGAATTGACTGCTGAAATTCCAGATTTTAAATCCCATTTAGAAATAAAATTAATTGGTGCTGTAAGTCAGGAAGTTTTGCAAACAATTACTCAAGTTGGGTTACATTCCTATTTAAATAATATGGGTTATGTTTCGCATGCAGAGGCGATCGAGCACCAAAGAAAATCGCAGGTTTTGTTGCTTATCGAAATTGATTCTCCTGAAACCAAAAGCATTATCCCTGGAAAATTATTCGAATATATGGTGTCAAATCGGCCGATAATTGCGATTGGTCCTAATGGATCAGATTTTGCCGAAATCATAACCGAGACCAATACGGGTATATTTTTTGATTATTCAGAAAAAATGAAACTTAAAAGTGTAATTTTGGACTTTTACAAGCAGTTTTTGGAGGGTAAATTGCATTCAAATGGAGTTGGATTACAAAAATATTCTAGAAAAAATCTTACCAAAGATTTGGTCGAAGTAATTAACAAAATATAATTTAAAAGTGAGTTTGCTTCGTGCCTCGCAATAAGATAAAATGGGAATAGTATTAAATCAGTCCTTAAAGAATACCGTAATTACCTATATTGGATTTGGAATTGGTGGTGTAAATACTATTTATTTGTATCCTGTTTTTCTTGGGGCTACTTTTTACGGATTAACGAATTACATTACCTCTTGCGCAAATGTGATCATGCCATTATTTGCAATTGGGATGCAAAATACACTAGTTAAATTTTATTCTCAATACCAGACCGAGGAAGAAAAGTCTCGTTTTTTATCCTTTACAGTTTTATTCCCTTTGTTATTAATAATTCCAATGTTGATCATTGGACTTTTCTTTTACGATGAAATTTTATTTTTCTTATCAAAAAAGAACCCAATTGTAAAAAGTTTTATCTGGCTTATACCTTTTATTGGTTTGTGTATGGCATATTTCGAAATTTTTTATGCTTGGTTGCGGGTTCATATGCACTCTGTTTTTGGTAATTTTATAAAAGAAGTAGGGCTGAGGTTGTTTTCATTGTTATTATTAATTGCTGTTTATTATGATATACTCACCGTTGAAGGGTTTGTTTACGCAACAGCCGGTTTGTACTTTTTGGCATTACTAGTGACAATGTTCTACGCATTTAGCATACAAAAACCCGCCTTTCAGTTTGTCATACCAGCAAATACAAAAGAAATATTAACGTATACTTTTTATATTATTCTGTCTGGTAGTGTTGCCAATTTACTATTGGATGGAGATAAAATTATGCTTAACCAATATATGGTTATTGATAATATTGCTTTTTATTCGATAGCAACATTCATCGCATTGGTAATATCAGTTCCAAGTCGGGCCATGCACCAAATCGTTTATCCAATAACAGCTCGATTAATGCACGAAAATAAGCAGCAAGAGCTAAATGATTTGTACAAAAAAACATCCATTAATCTTCAAGTTGTGGGCGGTTTGGTTATGTTGGGTATTTTTGTCAATATTAATAAATTGTACGATATGCCTCAATTGCATGACTACAAAGAAGGAATAATGGTTGTATTTATGATTGGTTTATCTAAATATTTTGAATTGATATTAGGCAATAATAATGCTATCATTTTTAATACTAAATATTATAAAACAGTTTTGTTTCTTGGAGTGCTTTTAGTTGTCATAGCTGTTGTCCTGAATGCAATATTTATTCCTATTTATGGTATAATTGGTTCTGCTTTTGCTACTTTATTATCGATAACAATATACAGTTTGGCTAAATTACTTTTTGTGGTAAAGCGTTTGCACTTGTATCCATTTACAAAACAAACGGTAACTTCTCTTGTGGTTACTTTTATATTATTTATTGCTTTTTATTTTTGGGAATTTCCTTTTACCCCAATAATCAGTATTGGTTTCAAATCAATTTTGGTTACACTTTTATATGTTTACATCAATTACAAATTTGTAATCTCAATCGAAATCAATCAAGTTTTAGATGTTGTTTTGAAAAAATTGAAGCTCAAACTATAATTTTGATCTTTACTTAAGTACTTCTTCAATCTAATTTTTAAAAGGAATTTTTCTCGTCTATATCAAATAGGAATTTGAAAAATTTATTTAAAAAAAATACTGTTTTCTATTCTTAAAAGTTAGGTACTAGCCTTGCTTATCTGTGAATAATGTAAGTTTAATTAATTATTGTATAACTGTAAATAGGTTCTTTGAAAATACATTTGTAAAGAACTTTAATAGTAATACTGATTAGCTGTTTGATATTTAAATAGATTAAAAATCACTAAAAGTGGGTATTGTGAAAATTATGTATAGCGTTTACTTTTGCATTATATAATTTTATCAAACTATTTTTTAGAAAAATAATAGCTAAGGTAATTTATTCTAATAATTATGACAAGCAATACCTATGTTAACGAAGAAAGTCTGCAACAATTTACCTCAATTCTTGCAAGTAAAATTCATCATGGATTTACAATTATAGAAAAAAATGATTCGTTACCTTTTGCAGTTTTATCAAAAAGCAGGAAAGAGGTCGATCATGGATTAAATTTTTTACTTTGTTGCATGACTTTAGGAGTATGGTCAGTTGGCTGGATTTATGTAACTTACGTTTCCTCCAAAGAAAAAAACATTGTAATTGCCATTGATGAAGATGGCAATACGTTTGAAGAAAAATGCTATACTGATTAGAAATCTTATAATTTATCTTTTAAATATTTCCCGGTTACCGAATCTTTTATTTTTACAATTTGTTCAGGCGTTCCCACTGCCAATAATTTACCACCGTTTTCGCCTCCTTCTGGGCCTAAGTCAATCACCCAGTCTGCACATTTGATCAAATCAAGGTTGTGTTCAATAACTAATATTGAATGTCCTTTTTCTATAAGCGCATCAAATGAGACTAATAATTTCTTGATATCATGAAAATGCAATCCCGTTGTAGGCTCATCAAAAACAAATAAAGCTTTGTCCTTTGTTGCGCCTTTTACTAGGAATGAAGCGAGTTTTATACGTTGCGCTTCACCACCTGAAAGTGTAGAGGAGGATTGTCCTAATTGCACATATCCCAAACCAACATCTTGTAATGGTTGTAGTTTTTGAGTGATTTTAGCTTGTTTATGAGCTATGAAAAATGCAATTGCATCATCTATAGTCATCGTGAGTATATCGTGAATGTTCTTGCCTTCAAAAGCGACTTCCAGTACTTCTTTCTTAAATCGTTTTCCATTACAGGTTTCACACGGCAATTGCACATCGGCCATAAAAACCATTTCTACATTTATGGAGCCCTCTCCTTTACAAGTTTCACATCGTCCACCATCAACATTAAAAGAAAAATGCTTGGCTTGATAGCCTCTTATTTTTGATAGTTTTTCTTTAGCATACAATTCCCGAATGTCATCGTATGCTTTGATATACGTAACCGGATTGGAACGCGAACTTCTTCCTATTGGATTTTGATCAACGTATTCAATATGTTTGATTTGCAAAAAAGAACCAGATAGTTCGCTGAATTGTCCTGCTTTCTCTCCCACGTTCTCTAGCTTTTTTTGCATGGCTGGAAAAAGAATCTTTTTAACAAGCGTACTTTTTCCGCTTCCTGAAACTCCTGTGATTACTGTTAATACATCCAAAGGAAAGGTTACATCTATATTTTGTAGATTATTTTCCCTTGCGCCTTTTATTTCGATGAAATTCTTGAAAGCTCTTCGCTTTTTTGGTACAGAAATTTCTAAATCTCCGCTGAGATATTTAGCTGTAAGCGAAGTTGATTTCAGTATTTGGTCATAAGTTCCTTGCGCGACTAAATTCCCTCCAAGAGTACCAGCCTCTGGACCAATATCAATAATCATATCGGCTGCCTTCATAATATCTTCATCGTGTTCGACCACAATAACGGTATTTCCTAAATCTCGCAGGGAGAGCAATACTTTAATCAATCGTTCTGTATCTTTTGGGTGTAAACCAATGCTAGGTTCATCTAAAATATACATAGATCCCACCAAACTACTACCTAGCGAAGTCGCTAAATTGATACGCTGTGATTCCCCCCCAGAAAGTGTGGCTGAATTTCTGTTTAAGGTCAAATAATCGAGCCCTACTTCGGTTAAAAAGGATAAGCGGTTGTTAATTTCGATTAACAATCGTTTTGCTATTTGTTTTTCATAAACATCTAGTTCAATATTTTCGAAAAAAGTAACCAAATGTTTAATTGGTAAATCAACTAAATCAGAAACTGTCTTAGCATTGATTTTTACATACGAGGCTTCAATTCTTAGGCGTTTTCCTTTGCAAGAGTAACATTTAGTTTTCCCTCTGTAGCGAGAAAGCATTACCCTGTTTTGTATTTTATAATTCTTTTCTTCTAGCTCTTTAAAGAAATCATTCAATCCTTGAAAATAACTGTTTCCAGTCCAAATTAATTCTTTTTGATCCTCAGATAATTGGAAATAAGGCTTGTGAATTGGGAAATCAAATTTGTAAGCCTTGTTGACCAACTCATCTCTAAACCAACTCATACTCTCGCCTCTCCAAGGAAAAATAGCATTTTCAAAAACGGATAAAGTGGTATTTGGGACTACTAATTCAGCATCAATTCCTATTATATTTCCATAGCCCTCGCAAACAGGGCAGGCACCGTACGGATTATTAAAGCTGAATAAATGCACGTTGGGTTCCAAAAATGTAATTCCATCTAATTCGAAATTATTAGAATACGAATACTTTTTGTCGGAGTTTAGTTCTTGCAAATGACAAATGCCTTTACCTTCAAAAAATGCAGTTTGTACGGCATCGGCCAACCGATTATAAAATTCATTTTCTCCTGAAGTTGATGGATTAACAACGATTCGGTCTACTATTAAAAATATGTTTTTGGTATCTAATGAATCCGGTAAATCATCAAGACGAACCATTTCATTATTAACTAATATTCGAGCAAAACCTTGTTGCAAAAGCACTTTTAGTTTGTCTTCCAGTTTTCGTCCTTCTTCTAGATGAATAGGAGCGAGTAGTAACCATTTGCTTTCTAGTTCAAACTTTTTTACATCATTGATGACATCTGTAACCGTATTTTTTTTTACTTCACGATCTGATATAGGGGAATAAGTGCGTCCAATTCTAGCAAAAAGTAACTTTATATAATCGTATATTTCGGTCGATGTTCCTACTGTAGAACGGGCGTTTGTTGTATTTACTTTTTGTTCAATAGCAATTGCCGGAGCAATTCCTTTAATGTATTCTACTTTCGGTTTGTCTAAACGTCCTAAAAATTGTCGGGCATAGGAGGACAAGCTTTCTACGTATCGGCGTTGCCCTTCGGCATACAAAGTATCAAAAGCTAAACTAGATTTTCCAGAACCAGAGAGTCCTGTAATTACTACTAATTTATTTCTGGGTATAGCAACATCTACATTTTTTAGGTTATGTACTTGTGCGCCTTTTATGATGATATTTTTCTTAGGATCTAATGTAGAAAGGTCAACTTGCATAAAACAATAATTTTCACAAAAGTAATCAATTTTCAACCGACTAAAAGAATTGAACAAGTCACAAATAATCTTTAAAAACTGCAAATAATAGTGATTTTGGGATATGTATAGTTTTTATGTTTTCTATCCCATAAATAAA
>NZ_JBWJVK010000039.1:0-21909 GCF_056428945.1 Flavobacterium sp. GNP010
ATTAAAGTCAAGGGTATTAAAATCTGAACTATGTGTATGAAAGTAATTTAGTTCATCTGCACTTAATGAAAGCCCATTGACCAATATCGCATTTTTTTTAAGCTTCTCGAACACGACTCGGGTTACTTTCTTTTCAAAATCAGGCAGCAGCGCCCTTGTCGGAATCGGTTCTGCAGAAGAAGTTTTCGTTTTCCAGTACAAATTCTTCAGTCGTATTCCTTCCAACGAAAGCTGATAGACTTTACCCGATTCCAATTTCAATTCTACACTCTCCTCTTCAATAGGATCAGCACCTAGGATTGTTCGATGTTCTACAACAATTCGATTATCAAGCTTTACCGTAAATGGTGTATTTCCTATTGATCGTACAACGAGAGTATAATTGTCCTCTGATACCGGAATTAATTTTCCATACCATAATAACTCTGTGGAAGTGGGAGCAGGCAATTCTGCTGGAGAGATAAGTTTATTGTACGCTGAGAATCCATCGATTTCCAGAATATTGACTATTAGCGATTGTACGATGGTTTTATTTAGACCTGTCTGTTCCGACAAGGTAGTTACAATATGATTTTGTATAAGCTTTTCTCTGAGATATGGAAGGAATACATCTAGAAAGGCCTTGCGTTTTGAAGGTGCAGAAGTAGTATTATTTTCTTCTTTCAATGCCCTTTCTTCATTTGAATTTGGCGTAAAAATACCAGATAGTATATCGTTGAAAAATTCATCTTGAAGCCTCTTTATCTCATCTATCGCTACATCCCAGGCTTCTTTTTTAACCTGATTGTCACTAGGCGCGGCATCTTTCAAGTCATCTAACTCAGAAGATGCTAGTATACCGATTACTTGAAGAGAGCCCGTTATAATAGAAGTAGTGGGATCAATAATTTTTGTAATGTATTTAACTTTTGGTTTAAGGTCAGCTGAGAAAACAACGCTATCTGGAAATACAGGAGCCGCTGCATTAAAAGGCGTGGTTCCTTCTATGATGGAGATTATTTTCTCCACTCTGTCCGCTTCGTACAACAACGCTGCTTTACTTCGCACCAACTCGTTTGTTGCTGCCGAGTCGATCACCAAATCGGCATGTTCAATCTCGATGGCATTTTGTCCATCATAAAGTCTCTTTGCCAGAATGATTATTTCTTTTTTAGTTGGACTAAGGGGGTTATTAATACCGCTTGATCCATTAATAACATAACTCAATTCATCGATACTAAAGCCTGCCTCTTCCATCTTCTCTACGTTTTTCAAAAAACGAAGAGTGATATTCGGATTTTCAAAAACATTTCCAGCCACTTCAACCAATTTTATGAAATCGGGAATTCTTAATCCAAGGGTTTTCGATAGCAAACGATAGCGGTATAGTGAGGAAAGATTATCCAGGGTAAGTGGGTCTGGCAATGACTTGTATACCTTGATCAACGAAATATCATCCGCTGTTAAATTCAGGGCAGCCATCACAACAGGAAGATGATCGGATAGGTTCTTACTGCCCGTTAAATCGCTCTCAAAAACGTTATCCATGGCTGTCAAGTTATGACTCAGGAATAAACGCTTATATAGCGAATTCTCACCAGCTGTTCCTATATTCCCCCAAAAACAAAGCAACTTTGAAACCTCAAGACCTGTTCGGTTCTTTATTTTTTTCAGTACTGTCAATTGATGAATTAGTTCCGGTGTAATGTCACCCGAACCTAATTTCATGATTGCACTGTCCGTTTCATCAATGGTAAAGCCCAGTTTCCGCCATAAGCGAATGAAACGCTGGATCTTAACATAATCGCTATCGGTTAATGGTGTATTGTTAAGATGAAGAAGTGTAACACCTTCAAGACTGCAATAGTTATTTGGGCTATCTAATATGATACAATTCGAAACATTTATAAAAAAATCTCTTAGCTTCTCAGATCGTATATCCTCATCACAGGTATCAAACAGAATTTGAAGATCAGGATTTGACGAAAATAAACCCGCTAAATCACCGCCCATATCGTCCTTATAAAGGTCCAATGCTTCAGTAAAACTCATCGAAAGACTATTCAACATGACTTGGTATTCTGGCCTGGCAAAGTCAGGGTTAATAAATTCAGTTTTAAGCAATTCAACTAACTTGGTATATAATATACCAGTGCGAGGAAGAAATTCATCTTTAACTCGTGATAATTTATCAGGCCAGTTACTAATGTTTTTTAGACCATAATACTCGTCGGTAGTATGATAATTTACTGCACCCGAGAAAAAAACTCCTGTTATAATAGAATATTCTTCTTCTGTCAGTCCTAAATATTCAGCATCGGCAGCGACATTATAGTTAATATCTGCATTGTTACTTCTGAATGTATCGATAATTTCATAGCGACTGGTGTTCAATTTGTTTAAGAAAATGCGTGAAGCATCTATAGGTTGATGGTAGGGCAAACTAAAAGGGAACAACGCAGTTTGTAAAGTTTGATAGGCATTTTCCTGTTCTGTATGTTGTGGTGCTGATAAAAGTTCGCCACTTGTTTCATCATCTACATTAAAGCCGATATAATCTTTGAAGCCCTCTGGTTTAAGAGCGATGTATTGTTCCATTACTTCGTTCACCAGATCCACATAAGGTAAAATGGTATTGGTGTTTTTGCAGATAAGTTCAAGATGCCCCAGATCGGGTCTTCTTGCCAAAAGTTTTTTTAAGGGTGTGCCGAAAATATCATCAGGATCTTCTTTTACATTCCCATCCAGATTATTATTTCTTAAATATTGTAACAAATCCACATAGTAAGCCGCTGCACTATATACCGAGGTACATTCACCGCACTCACAAATATCAGCATCGCCAAAAAGTAAATCCCAACTTAAATTATTCCTTGATAAGGTCTCTTCAACTTTTGGATCAATCTTGTAGATATAACCAGTGGTGTTATTATTGCCATCAATCATGGCTATACCTGTTCTCTCACCAGCCTCTTTAATCGTCACAAGAAACTTTTCATAAAATGCTTTCTTCTTTTCAGCTTCTGAATAGATGTATTGAATTGTTTCGTAAGGTAATTCTGAACCCAGCATCGACAACATAAATTGTGCTTTGGGTAATGCAGTAATGGTGGATATGGATAGATAGTTATTACTGATCAACACGGGAACAGCTTCGGGTATTGGACTATTTAACGTAACCCGCTGCAATGTTTTTAAATGGCTAACTACCTCTCCAACTTTATCCTTGGGCACTTCTTGCTTCAGTACCTCACCATTGATTACATTATGGATAGAAGAGGTTTTCATATTAAAATCCAGCTCTTTGGACAATACTCCAGAAACCAATTTGCCCATTTCATTATTCCATAGTGGTACCTTTGGATCGTTTATCATATTCACAACCACTCCAGTAGGTTCCATAGAGTACAAGGCATTGTATAGATCAGTTGTGAAATTTTCCTTAGTCTCAGTTGGGGGAACAGCCGAATCCGGTATTTTACCTGCCAGCGTTTGTTTATCAAAATGGATCGCAATATCCCTTAAGGAACGAGTGGTGGCGTCTTGTTGAAATGTATTGATTAAAACTATATTGCTATTGCTCCACAACATCAGCCCATGAGTGAAATAAATGTTGTCCAGTGTTTCACTTGGAAAGGAAGCATCAGCCTTAAGCAGGGGTTTTATTGCTGACCAATTACCTTTCTTCTCCAAATATATTTTGGTGAACATATTCAATAATTCCTGATCACCATTGAAGGCCGACGAAAGTATAGCTATGCTCTCCTGCAAGGGTACATTTTCCTGATCATCACGCAATTGTTGAATTCTTGATTCTAATTTTTCAATAAATTCTTCAACGTATGCAGGGATAATTTGATCTGTGATAGCTTGTTTTAGTACGTTAATCAATTCTTCAATTGTCATTTTCCACAAGGCCGCTGGCTGCTCAGGCAAGCCTTTTGAAAACCATCCGAAGAAAACTTCGGCCGGTATCATTAGTTCCTTTGCAAGGGCATACGCCAACACCCACTTCCGGATTGTTTCTTCTCCGAGACCAGTATCCTTTGCCAGAAATTGAATATCGGATGTAAGCAGTTCCGCCGGTGGTAAATTAGTATATAGTACGGCCGTGTTAATATCCGATTGCTTTTGCTCTTTTAGTAATGGAAACAATTCGTCGTTCAATTGCTCCCATTGTGATTTTTGATTTTCCTCCGCACGCAGTTCGAGATTAATTTCTTGTTCGCGTGCCACATTGAAAAACACAACTGATGTACCCAATAGTTTTTTATCCCTGTTTAATACTTCGATGAACAAATCTGCATTGGCACTCTCAGAGCGGTTAAATGACTTTTGCTCATATGCAATTTCATAATTACCCGTTGCATTAGTTATGGCCTCTCCTACCCATTCCTTTCTACGCAAATCTTTATCATACGCGTTTACCGAAACACTAACAAGCGGTTTACCACCTTGTGTAACCAAGCCGCGGACGATGAAATGCTCTGCTGTTGGCTTTTGCGGTTTGCCAATCTCCACATTCACGGTTTCATCGGACTTGGCATTATTGATCTTGTGTGAAGATGCAATAACAGTCCCTTTAGCATCAACGACACGAACGATTAAATCCGCTCCACCTTTTTCTTTGTCGGTACGTCTGAATTGATCCTCGGTATACTCTATCTTAAAATAACCTTCCTTGTCGGTGTGTGTTTCGCCCAATAGGTTTTCTATTCCAAACATGTCCTTGTCATTAGCTACCACCTTCACCTTACTCATGGGTGAACCTTTACTTGTGACTTGCCCTTTTACTACATACTTAATAACCGTCTCATCAAAGACACCCAGTGATTTTAGTATTTCGTTAAATCGTACTGAAGTTGTTTCCTTTACTATCTCACCACGAAAATTATCCGTCAAACCTTGTTGTATCTGAAAGTGGAATATCAAAATTCTTGTTCCATCTCCGTAGTAAGACGCTGCCTTTTCCTCCAGAAGCATTTTTGACCATGAAGCTACGTCTTCCTCTGTTGGCGAGTTGGGGGGAAGGAAGGTGCGTATTATTCCTTTATCTATAAAAATAAGCAGGGCTTCCTGCAGGTTATTCACTTCGATGCCTATGGTTCCGAACTTGATGGGAGGAATGATATTTTTCATAGTATGGTTTGTGTTTACTTAATCTATAATAATATTTATATTGGTCTTATTCTTGTTTTAAGCATTTATCGATTAGTAGTTAACCAGAGTGCCCATAAGAATTCTGCTTACATCAATTTGTTGGTCTTTCTCCCATCTTCTTAGCTCTAATA
This sequence comes from Flavobacterium sp. GNP010, assembly GCF_056428945.1. Lineage (NCBI taxonomy): Bacteria > Pseudomonadati > Bacteroidota > Flavobacteriia > Flavobacteriales > Flavobacteriaceae > Flavobacterium > Flavobacterium sp. GNP010. Next base: position 5,271 of record NZ_JBWJVK010000039.1, read on the forward strand.
AAGGAGGGAAAAGAATGGAATTACCAATTTCCATATGCTTTTGTACCGAAATCCATAGGTGTTGGATATTGTATATAAAATTCAGTGAAAACTGGTTCAGCTATCGTTTGGTAGAATAATTGTGTTTCTTTTAATATCAAATAGGGAACCTCAGCTGGAATTGGTGAATAATTTAGAATGGTAAGAACCGCTCTGACTTGTTCTAACTTTTCCAGATCACCTTCAAACATTTCTTGGGCAAGTGAATCAGTAGCACCTGCAACAAACATATCTTTAAAAAAACGGTTAATTGACAACAGCAAATTTAGATTCACATGTCCTGATGTTCCTGGTGATTTGGTTTGAATAGCAGATTTATTTTGCTCAAGTTCCGTAATGTTTTTAAGTGTTTTAGCGGTAGCAGCTGGTATCTCTGCTGGCAGTTCAGGGAGGCTTTTTCTTTCTGCTCCTTTTGCTGCTGCTTCAAGGTTCAATCTTTCCTTTTCTAGCAGGGGTTCTGGATTTTTTTTCCAATCTATTATAATGCTTGATGCTTTTGGATCTCTCATGGGCTGGTCTACCTCAAACATTGATCCCACATTATCCAAAGCAGATTTATTAGTTGAATTGACTGAATATCCCGCGTCATATCTCGATTGCAAACTTGGTGTTATGATTTCTTGTTCGAAGCTCATCCAATTCTCTGGATTCATGCTTCTCAACCGTTTGATTTCAGATACATCCGATTGAGGGCCGTAAAACGTAACTTGTGTATGTGGTTTAGGTGAAGCACCATTTATTGCTTTCCCCGTTTCCTGAATGACTGTTAACTGTTTTGATCGATCAATATTAGGATTTATTAATTCCTGTTTTCCTTGAGATATCACATGATCCTTTTGCACATTAATCCCTAGAACATTACGATTACTAACAGACAAATTATATGGAATTACGTCATTCAATGCTTGCGTTCCTTCCGGGTCAGTTAGTTTAATTGGATTGTTTTGGGTATACGAATAGACGTTTACTCCATCTATCAGCGCTTTCGGATCCGCACTGCCCCACCTCCCCAACCATGGCAAATAATACCTCGAACTATGATATTCCAATCCCGTCTCTTCATCCCGTTCCATTCCCGTATACCGGTACCGTTTGGCCGCACATTTAATATTTTTATTTTTCGCCTGGTATGCTGTTGTGCCGTATGGATGGTATTCCTCGTAACTTATTATCGCAGCGGTGGCTTCTAACTCAAGAGCCGCAGAACCTAAATGATTATGCAGTTGATAGCGAACCAGCTTCGCCCCTACCATTTCTGTAATTACTGGAGCGAGATCCTTGTTTTGTTTTACAGTCTCTACCATTACAAAACGATGTCCCTCATCCATTAGGCTTAGCGATGTGCGTTCGAAGTTTACCGTGTCCGTTTGATAGGTTCGATATGTTTCGTAACTTGAAATGTAAATGCGTTCATCTTTTCTGGTTAATGCAGCTCCAGCCTGTGCACTATTCTCGGTGATCTTACGAATGCGTTGTCCTTTTACGTCGTATTGATAGTACGTGGTCTCGGCTGCGCCGTTACCTGGGTTTACTTTTTGTTTTGCGGTCTTTACTAACTCCTCTTTAAAATTCCATCCCATCTCCTGCAGGTGTGGCATCTGGATGATGAAGCCATGTTTCGCATGATGCGGGTACCGATATATCTGTGTACCAATTTGTGTTGTCTTTAAACGGTTATTTGTAATTTCATATTCATAATTTCTGGTCCATGAGTTACCGACAGCATCGTGCTTCATTTTTTCAATATTGCCGACAGCATCATACTGATAACACTGCGTGTATTGCTTTACAGCCATTGGGTTTTCATGCATGAACGGTGCATCATTCCAATTATCATCATTGCCAAAACTTAACGCAGCCGAATTCTCCCTGCCTGTGGCTTCGATGAGGCGGTAAAGCGCATCGTAGCTATAACTGCTAATGGGTTCTACAATTTGATTGCTAAAAAATTCTGGATCGTGCGCATCGTCTTTAATTAATGTAATATTACCAACAGGATCGTAGGAATAATACAAATCCTGCAAGATCTTGAGGTTGTGATTGCTTTTCAGATGAACAAGCCTGAACGTTTCATGGTCATATTCAAAAGTTGTTTTTACACCATTGCCATACTGGATGAAATTACGTTGTCCTTTTTCGTTATATGTAATATTTCTGATGTATTCTTTATCTCCATTGTAAGAGTTGGCTATCAGATTAAAATGATTTACACTTTCTCCATCTAATAATCCGCCTTCATTATAGATTGGTGTAATAATGCTCTTATCAGGTGCTGTTTGTTTAGTTATTCTCCCGAGTGCATCTGTTTCTGTGGTAAAGGTGAATTCTTGGATTTCAAGATTAATATCCAAATTGTTATCGTCTTCCCAATTGGCAACCGCCTTGTAATCTTTAAAAAGTCGGCGGGTGGTGAATTTTGGTTGTCCTTTAAAATCATATATTGGATTACTAATTTTACCTCCTGTATCATAGTGTTTTATCACCTGCCCTTTTAGATTATTTGCAATAGCATTAGGTTCTGCATCGCCATAAAACACTTTGTCAAATATATTATTTAGCTGATCTTCTCCTCCAATTACTTTACTGAAAATAGGCCGCTGTACCTCATCATACACATATTGAAACTCGTGCTGTCGCTCATCCCAAGATCTAATAGGTTTGCCAGCGGCATCATTCAGCATCCATCTTCTTCCAGCATCCATACTGGTTTGGGCCAATTGATGCCCCAGCATATCGTATCGCCACGACATAACCGTATTTCCTCTGGCATCAATCACATGCTGTAAATTACCTTCTATGTCAATTTCGGCATAAGTGGTGTAAAACTCTTCAATCACAGAATTATTTATTTCTTTTCTTTTATTGTGTTCTATATTCAAAATGGGTCTGCCGAGCGTATCTGACAGCATTATAGCTGGTGTGTCATAATGCATTTCTGTTTTCTTAGCGGCCTTTTTCTCGGGTGGGTTATTAGGCAAAGTGATTCTAGCTTTGTACCATGCGCTATCCAACACCGTATCATTGGAATCATAACTCAATTGTTTCCATGCATCAAAGACTACTTTTGAAAATGTACCATTTGGCATTTCTGTTCTCACATTTCGCCCGGCACCATCATAGTAAATAATTGGCGATACACCTTGATCTACCCACTCTGGATCGTCCTCATAAGCCGGAGTAGTGGAAAAATAAGGTTCATATTGTTTGATCGGGTTTCCTTTATTATTGAGCACTGTTCGGCCATTACCTATCCATCTCAGTTGGTTGCTGGTGTTTACGATAGAGCCATCAGGTTGTATTACATCCCCAGGTTCCGCCTGTACTTTTTTCATAGCCACTTTGCCAAGACCATCGGAATATTCAAAACTTATTTGCAAAGGGCTTTTGATGTTTACATTGCTATGCTGCTCTCTTACAATACTTGCTGCTACGCAGGGCTGCCTGTTAAAATCATAAACCAATCGTGTAGTGGCATTGATGAGTAATTGATGAGCAATGGTTTGTAAAACACTATAATCACAAATATTAGGGGCTGTTGTATTGGCAGCATCAAAAAAAGATTGTATAAGTGCTGATTCTGCAGCAGCTGTTCGCTCTTCATAACCATTGAGATTGTCGGCTTCTATACCTTGCAATGGATTTGTTCCCGCTTTTCCTTCAATTGAAACCGCTTTTACCAAACCCAGTTCATCCACAATTACAGAAGAAATATTGTGATTAACATCCAGCATGATATCTGGGGAAAGTGTTCGGTAATTAAACCTCAACACCTTAGTTTCATTCAATATATTTGCAGTTTTATCCACAATCAGCTGTGCCTTTTCCATGAAAAGCTGCAAGTCATCATAAAATACATTGGTCTCCGTGTCAAAGGCATCTATATATCCAATGGGTGAAAAGAATCTTGATTTAACAACATTGAAGTTTTCTCCCGGTCTTATAAATTTTACCGTACCCGATTGCACCCACCAATTGCCATTGTCTTTCAAATATTTTGCAGCAATCATATCTGCCTCGGTAATTTCAAATTGTACTGAATGTGGACTTGGCGAGAAAATGTCATTCAATAAATTTGGGGTAAAAGCGAGCTGGTATGCTTCGAAAGGGATCGTTCTTTTGGACATTAGGCCATCAGATAGTGGAGCCGTAAGTTCTTCATTATAAAAGGTAGTCTTAATGTGTTCTATTAATTTTTTTTGTGCTATGCATACTGCTGGTTTTATGCACACTGCTGGTTTATGGTGGTATTCTATATCAGGAAGGGTGAATAATTTGCCTTTTAATTCTTTAATTTTAAAAATAAATGCTGCTGGTGTGATCCCTGTTATTTCATAGGATTGGGTTTGCCAATTTTGACGGAGGTAATAAGAAGTTGGTTCGATGATGTCTTCTTCTGTGAAATCATTTTTTACATAGCTCATCCACATTTTTTGTTGTGCTTCTTTGGTTTTTCTTTTAGCTTCAATCGTTGCATTACTGTCACTAGCCAACTCCTTTAGTATAGGTTCATCCTTAATCCTTGGATAAACAATGGATACAGATTCCAGCACATTGCCTAATTCGTCGGTCTCCAAATTGATAGTATGGCCAATGCGGGGGTCAGCAGGATTTCTTTCATAGGTATAGGTGATCGCTTCGCTTTCTTTTAGAATAAAAGAGGCATATTTATTTTTTTTCTGAATCTGCAGAATTTGAATTTCACAATTATGAGTGCCCACATTATAGGGAACTAATTCTTTTCTTTTTGCCTCTTCCTGAAATTCTATAAAGTTTACATTATCATCACTGTAGTCCTTTGCAATTTTTTCATCTGCAATTCGCTTGGCTGCATCCAGTCCAAAAACTTCTTGTCTCAAGACCATTCCTTTGCAAGCTCGCAATGCTTCTCTCCATTCTTGGGCTGAAAGCCTATTAATATCAAAATTAATTAGATTATCGGCGGGCAGTACAGCTGCATCTGGCAAGTCAAATTCTACAGCTTCTGATGTATGTCCATTCCTAATATAATTGGGCAGCCAGTATTCACTTTTATATTGGCTTATTATTTTATCCGTGCCAAAAAATGCTCCGGTATGAAACCAGGTTTTACTCAACACTGGTGGCTGATGATGCTCTTCCGGCACAATATTACTTGCATCCGACTTTTCGAAAACATCAAAAGACTCTGTATCTGTTTGTTCCACCCTGCCAAAGCCTCTAAATTCTCTTTCTAAATGATCGTAATAACCATGATGATAACTATATTGTGAAGTGAATCGTAAATCAGTTACTTTTTCGGTAACAATGGTTTGGCTAACAACCTGCACTGGAAAGGGAAGCTTGGTAATCCAGGGAGTTCCGTTCAATTTATCTTTGAGATAATAATGGGTTGAACTTTTGTATTTTACCTCTGTTGTTTTACCCATCCCATTTTTTTGCGACAACATAATGTGCGGTTTGATACCACCCATCAGATCTATATATCGCATTGGGGTTTGTGCATAAGCAGGCAATTCTGAAGACCAGACAATGCAAGCTGTACCGTTTCCCAACAAATCAGTAAAAGAAATTCTATTGGGTAATTCAGTCGGAAAAGAAGGATCTATTTCTTCAGCATTGCTCCATGCATTGCCACTGCAATTAAGGTAAGCATTGAATTTATTTTTGCCTAAATAAATAATATCTGTCGCCCCTGTACCACTGATATCGGTGAGTTGCAAATATTCTGGGTTGAATAAATCTGGATGATCAAATACTGGAGCATTGCCCATGGATACTTTTGCACCAAAACGACCATAGCCAAGATTTGGCCAATAGGATATTTCTGAGTTTAGTATTCGAACAATATCTGTCATTCCATCCCCTGTCATGTCCGCTAAAAATATTCTTTGCACTGGATCTGAAAAAACAATTGCTGCACCTCGTTCTTCATCATAAGGCTTAGCAGCAAGTTCTGGGCTGTCATATCCTATTTTGCCTTCATTTTCCCAAAACCAAAATGCACCTTCATCACATAGAATCACTTCTGGTTTGCCATCTCCGTTTACATCCATCATTCGGATGTTTGGGCTACTTAGATCAATGTTTAATGTTTTAACAAACGATTTAAAAGGTTGCCAAATGTCTTCATCATTCAACTCAAAATAGCCCTGCATGCCTGGAGCATTAATCACCAATTGTTTTTCTCCATTAGCATCCAAATCCTGCAATTGCAAAACACCATTAGACAGCCCGGTAAAGGATGGCTTGGACATTACTACTTTGGCGTGGGTAAAATTTAAAGCCCCTAAATCATCCGAATCATATTTCACTTGTCCCAAATTGGATTTGTAATACCACCCATTGGCTTGTTCAGAGAGCATACCGTTGATTCCTTCGTTATATAAATCTACCCATTGATAAGCGCCTGACAAACCTATGGGAGCATGAACCAGACTTTCAGATGGCACATTAGATATCTCTTTATTCCATTTTAATTCTTGATAGGTAAAGGTCATTTTAGGCAAGGCCTTACTGCTGTATGTATTCTCATTTTTTACATAGCCTTTTTGTGTAATACCCACCAAATAGGTGACTTCAGCATTGGACTGATTTAACGAGGAGTTTGAAGAATAAAGATTGGAGAATTTGTATTCAAAATCTATAGATCTCACCAATGTTTTTGCTCCATCATTGAGTTTAGGAAATTGATGAAACATCAATATCCTCTGGCACAATCTATTGGTTCGGATTTCAAAACCAGACCGATAGGATGAAAAGGCATCTGCCCTGCTTAGCCATTGATTGTTTTCTACTAATTGAGCTGCATTATTGATATCATACTCTCCATAATCAAATGCTAGTTCAAAGAAATATTTTTCATTAATTGGCAGTTGAAGAACATAGGGGTTTAATTCAAAATATTTAGCGACCTCATTGCCATATTTGATCCTACTCAGATGAAGGTTTGCAAATTGTGCAAGTCCATTAAATCGATTTTTCTCATACAATTCATCACTTATATTCTCAAGATTTTCATTTTTATATTCATACCATATCCATGATCCTTTATCATCAAATGAAAACTCAGGTAACCATTGAAATATTTTTGAAGAATTATCCGGACTTACAATTCTGCATGAATCGCTATATCCAAAGAAAGTAGTAACATTGACATTGGAGGTCACTTTCCAATAATAAACATTAGTCGATATTTGGTATATTCGTTCTATTCTTGAAAATCCGCCTTCTATCCGTGGTCTGTATTGTCGAATGATAAAATCTCCATCTTCAAGCTGTTTGACACTCCATGTTTTGTCTGCTTTATAATCTAGTAAAGGAACCAGTTCTTCTACTCCTGAAAACATAAAACTATCCTCTTGATCCATCTGATCAACATCATTCATATCAAAATAGCGAGGTAACTTTTTATCCGTCCGCCGTTGTATCGACGGAAGACCTAAATCCCAGCCAATACCAAATAAACTATTACCGGCACCGGAATTATACGATAAAGCCAATTGAGGGGTAAATCCATTCCTATTAGGAGAAAAAGGTAAAGGCATGGAAAAAGAAGAAGTTCCATTGGATGGATTAACAGAAAACTTTTCGTCAATTCCTTTTATTGCTCCTCCCCCTTTTGGCAACGAAATCGATGGAACCTCAATCGCATTGGATTTAGTTTTTCCACCATCGGTTTTAAGGAATTCATCACCAGATTTTTTTTGAGATTGTTCTTTCATTTCTTATTTTTTTATGCATTAAGGCAAAAGCAAATGAGGCACGACTGAATTCTTTGTGGAATGGGGTAACAAAACTTTATATTTATTATAACTTTAATGGTAGTTTCACTAAATGAACATTAAATCCTTTTTAAAAGCTAACTAGTTGAATTTGTAGTTATTACAAATCAAATATAACAATAAAATTTCTTGATTTAAATATTTTACAAAAATATTATTTAAAAAAAATATTATTGTGAGTGATGAGATATTCGAACTAATTGTCGTTTCACTGTTGCTGGAATTTAATTACATCTACAAATTATGATGTTAATTTTTTATAAATATTTACTTCATTTTAAGACATAATTAGAATAGCATTCTTAACCAAATTTATTCATTTCAATTAAAGATCTTAATCTTAGAAATGTTTAAACGAAAATTTGAGGTGGAACTTCATATTTCACACGTTTTACATCTTTGTTCTACATCATTAATGCCAATTCAAGCGTACCAAATGTATAATTCTATTGCGCAATTATGCCAAATGAGAATAATCCAGAACAATTTGTAGTAAAAAAATTTAAATTGAAAATCAATTTATCATACTAGCAATACTTGTAAACACAGCAACTTTACAAGTTATTTAAATAGTTCTGTAACAAATATGTGATTTTAAAGCACGAAATTTATTAAACATAAATGCCACACTTTAAACTGAGAAAAACGAGAATTCCAGAAAAATTGCCAAAAGCACCAGATGAGCAATTAGAAAAAGACGGCTATCAAGAATATCTAGAAAACGAAAATATCTACAATAAATTCGATAAAGAATTCGACATAGATCCTGAAAATAGCGCCAAAAATAAGGACATTATCCAAATCGAAAAAAATCCAACTTGGAACGAAAAAAACTTTAACCAAGACCAATTCGTAAACTGCACTAAATCCTTTTGCCAAATGTGCTTTTTCAGCATTTAATGATTCATTGAAAAAATCGAGCCTTTTACACTATCGAAGCTTTAGCAGAAATTGCCAAAATAATGATTAAAAATTTCACTGATTTTGAAATAGGTTTGCCGTTAGAAAATGAAGTAAAACTTTAAAATAATTAAAATGAAAACAAAACAAATTGTACTGGCATCAAGACCAAAAGGTACGCCAACACTAGCAAATTTCAGAACAGAGACTATAAATATACCTGAAATTAAAAAAGGAGAAGTTTTGCTAAAACCCAATTTCTATTCAGTTGATCCTTATATGCGAGGACGAATGAACGATGCAAAATCGTATGCAGAACCTTTTCAAATTGACCAAGCCATAAAAGGTGGCGTAACGGCAACTGTAATCGAGAGTAAATCTGATAATTTTAAATCTGGAGATACGGTTGTAGGAACTTTGCCTTGGGCAGAACAATGCGTTGCACCTGAAAAAGGATTGCAAAAAATTAATACTTCAATAGCACCTGAAAGTTATTATTTGGGTGTTTTAGGAATGACAGGATTAACGGCTTATTTTGGATTAATGCACATTGGCAATCCAAAAAAAGGAGAAACCGTTGTTGTTTCTGGCGCAGCTGGCGCAGTTGGTGTTGTGGTTGGACAAATTGCGAAAATTCAAGGTTGTCGTGTCATAGGAATTGCTGGTTCTGATGAAAAAGTTACTTTATTAAAAGAAAAATTTGGTTTTGATGAAGCCATAAATTATCAAACGACCAAGAATTTGAAGGAAGATATTACGAAATTTTGTCCAAAAGGCGTTGATATTTATTTTGATAATGTTGGTGGCGAAATATCGGATGCCGTGATTGCCAATATTAATTTTAATGCTAGAATAGCTTTGTGTGGACAAATTTCGCTCTACAACAGTTTAGAAGTTCCAGTTGGACCAAGAATTCAACCCATGCTTTTAACAAGAAGTGTATTAATGCAAGGGTTTATTGTTGGAAATTATAGTGCTGATTTTTCAGAAGGAATTAAACATTTAAGCGAATGGGTAAAGGATGGAAAATTAAAATTTGCTGAAACAATAGAAAATGGTTTTGACAATCTTCCAAAAGCTTTGCTGGGATTGTTTAGTGGGGAAAATACTGGAAAAATGATTGTGAAGGCATGATTTTTTTAGCTAATTAAATCCCAAAAATCTCAAACAGTGGAATATTAAGACTATCACAAAATTTCAGGAAAAGATAAAAACCCACATTAAGCGAAGATAAAAAGGCGTTCGATCTTTGGCCAAAGAAAACATATTGATAATATTTTGGGGGATAAAAAAGTAGAAATATATTTCAAATACTAAACGTAGCCAATGAAGTATTAGGCAATCCCAAAAAACGAAAACGATATGAAAATTTGTACTACAACTGCAACAAATTATGTCATTTGCTTTAAAGGAAATCCAACAACTTTAGCAGTAAATAAATTAGATTTTGAATCAAAAATCAAAGTTTTTCCGAACCCTTTTTCATCAAAAATAACGATTGAAAATGCCATGGGAAACGAGAATTTCAAATTGTATAACGAAATTGGTTTCGAAATTTTTTCTGGAAAAAACATCGAAAAACAAGATTTCTCAAGTTTGCAAAAAGGGATATATATTCTAGAAATTAAAGGTGAAACAGCTTTGAAAATTAAATTAATCAAACAATAAATTCAATTTTTTGGAAAATATATTAAAATATCTTCAACTCGGTTTTATGCACGTAATTCCTTTAGGATTCGACCATATTTTATTTATTTTGAGTATTTTTTTCTTAAATTCTAAACTAAAATCCGTTGTTATTCAATGTTCCGTTTTTACAGTGGCTCATAGTTTATCTTTGGGTTGATCAACTGCTGGATTTATTATTCCAAATTCTAATTATATCGAACCTTTAATTGCTATTTCGATACTTTTTACAGCCATAGAAAATATTGTAAGCCAGAAAGTAAATCCTTGGAGATTGCTCATTATTTTTGGTTTCGGATTAATTCACGGATTGGGTTTTGCAACTGCATTATCAGAAATTGGAATTCCTGAAAATCAGTTTTTTTCCTCGTTATTGTCTTTCAATTTAGGTGTTGAATTGGGGCAAATAACCATAATTCTCTTGGCTTATTTCTTAATTAGCAAATGGTTTTCTAATATGATTTGGTATAAAGAACGTATGGTTCTTCCAATATCAAGTATTATTGGTTGCATTGCTTTGTATTGGACAATTGAGCGAATATTATTAATTTAATTCTAACTGTTAGTTGCAAGTAGTAAAAAAATCAGCAGTTTAAAGTATATGTAGTAAGTACCAACTAATCTTTATGTTAGCTTTATTAAAAATACGATTGTCTACTAAAATCTTCAATTATTCAAAAAAAAGTTCGGAAATTGTCCTATTGTAGTCACAAAACCCCAATAGATATTGGGGTTTTTATGTATTATAAGGTGACCTAAAACCTAATGTAACTAACAAGTTTAAAAGGATGTTTGGTACTAACTAACTGATAGATTAAACAGCTCTCAAGCTATTACTTCAAATAGTGGCTGCAGTTTCTTTACGCTTTATCTTTCCATTTGCAGTTTCGATAAACTGTGATACAAAAAAAACTTCTTTTGGTTTTTCATATTTATCTAAACTATCAAAGATAGTTGTATCCAGTGTCTGCTTTTCACCTTCAATCACCAAAATTAATTTTTCTCCAAGATCAGCATCTTCGGTACTTGTTACAAAAAATCTCGACTCAATTTTATCTGACAATTTTTCTTCGATTTTTTCTGGAATTAATTTAATCCCGCCACTATTAATGATGTTATCCATTCGTCCTAAAAAAACAAATTGATTTTCTCCCACTAATTCTACAATATCGTTAGTGCAAATTTGCTCATTTGATATCAAAGGTGCATCTATCACCAAGCAATTGCGATCGTCTTTTGTGATTTGGATATTGGGTAAAACTGAAAAAGCACGCTCTCCTACTTGCTTTGCAGCAATGTGGGTTATGGTTTCGGTCATTCCGTAGGTTTCAAAAACTTTTGAGTTTAGTTTCGAAAGACCGCTTTCTAGTATTTTGCTCATTTTCGCACCTCCCACTATCATCTTTTTTACATTTTTTAATGCGGATAAGGAGTTTTGGGCTTGTAAAGGAACCATCGCTACAAAATCATATTTGGTATCGTTATGTAACAGCGGATGTGAACTTGGTGCAACAAAATCAACATCGAGTCCTAATATAAAACCGCGCACAAACATCATTTTTCCTGCAATATATTTAGTAGGCAAGCAATGCAAGGCTTTATCACCAGGTTCTAATTCAAAAAAATCTCCCGTGGCTAGCGCCGAATTTACCATCGCTTGTTTGTCTACTCGAATCAATTTTGGTGTTCCTGTAGTTCCAGAAGTATTCATTTCGATGTATGATTTGTTATCAAACCAATCTAAAATAAAATCTCCTACAGATTTTTCAAATTCCTCACCTTCTTTGATAAAACTATATGCTACCCTGCACAAATCGTTACGATTTAAGTGAAATCCATTGAGCTTAAAAAGATTGTGAACATTTTGATAGGTTATAGTAGCAATCATGATGAATTAATTTTAAAATATTAAACAGTACCATTAATTAAACTGAACCTGTTAATTTTTCTTTCCAATTGGTCCAATTGTATTTTTTACTAAAGATATATAAAAGTATTGGGTAAATAATAACCACTGGAAAAATAACGTCTAATCCAGCAGATGGTTCTGAAATATCTTTAAAAATTGAATTGGTTTGAAATGCAGACCAATCTGAGCTTATGAGCAAGGCACCCACTAAATTGTTGGCTGCATGGAATCCTAATGCCAGCTCCATCCCTTCATCCATCAAGGTAACAATCCCCAATAACAATCCTGTACCTATGTAATATACCAATATTATGTACCCAATTTTAGATACTTCAGGATTAAAAATATGCATCCCGCCAAAGATAACCGAAGTCATTAAAAGAGGAAACCATTTATTCCTTGCAAGATTAGCAAATCCTTGCATTAAATATCCACGAAAGATATATTCCTCAGAGCTAGTTTGAATCGGAATTAAAACGACACCAATAATCAATAAAATTGCAAATGGTATGGGTTTAAAATTAAGGACAAAATCAGTTGGACTATAATAATACGAAAGTAAAGTTACTACTACTGTAAAAAGAGACCATATCACAAAAGCGAACCCTACTCTACTCCAATCCATATTTTTTCTTGAGGTGGTAACAGAAAGCATGGTCTGACTATGCAAATTACGAACGACCATTATAATCCCTAGCATTATAAATACAAATGAAAGCAACATCAAAAACAACATTACATTGGAATCAAAAAAGCGCATCAAAGCTGTATTATTTGTTGGATATGCTTTACCATTAAAAAGAGTTTCATAAATTATACCAATCATAAGTGGTAATTGACCTATAAATGAAGCTAAAATTAGTATCAATGAACCTACGATATACTTCCAAAACTTGTTCTCTGGTTTAATTCCTTGTTCTACAAACATTTTATTTTTGTTTAATATTATCGTTAATTAGTTTAACAAACCTTACTTTTGTTACAATTTTAATTCATTTTAAATTCTGAAATGTACTAAAATATGATACAAATATACCATAATTCACGCTGTGGCAAATCCAGAGATTGCTTGGCTTTTATTGAAAATTCAAAAAAAGAATTCAAAATCATTAATTATTTAATTAATCCTCCAACATTTGACGAGTTGTCTGTTGTTATTGAGAAATTACAGCTAGATCCTCTTGATCTGGTTCGTCAAAAGGAAAAAATTTGGATTGAAAACTTTAAAGATCAAAAATTGAATGCACAAGAAATCATTCAAGCCATGGTTTCCAATCCAATATTAATTGAAAGACCCATAGTAATTAAAGAAAGTTCCGCCATTGTTGGACGAGATCTAAAAAAAGTCGCCGATTTTATCCTCTAAATCACAAGTTAATTTAATTAACATTTTTTTGTGAATTATCGTATTAAACCAAAACATACTTTTATAATCTAAACGCCATAACTAAAGTTTTTAACTAATGAAAAAAATCAAATCCGTTTTAATTATTGTATTATTATTCAACACTTTGTTTAGTTTTTCTCAACAAGTTGTAGTTGCTCCAAAAATTAAAATAACAGGAAAAGTTGTTGAAAAAATCAGTAAACAACCTCTTGAATATGCTACAATAACCTTTTTACTTCCAAATAATCCAAAACCTGTAGCAGGTGGAATTACAAATCCTAAAGGAGAATTTGAAATAGAAGTTAAACCGGGTACATATGATATAAAAATTGAGTTTATATCTTTTAAAATAGCTGAAATTAAACAAAAAAATCTTCAAAAAAACACCAGTTTAGGCTTGATTAGTTTAGATGAAGATGCAAATCAGTTAAACGAAGTTGTTATTCGTTCCGAAAAAACAACAGTTGAAATCAAATTAGACAAAAAAGTATACAACGTAGGTAGTGACCTTATGGTAAAAGGAGGAACTGTAAGCGATGTCCTTGATAATATTCCATCTGTTTCTGTAGACGTTGAGGGCAATGTAAGCCTTCGTGGAAATGAAAATGTACGGGTTTTAATCGACGGAAGACCATCAAATGCCATTAATATTGCCGAAGCGCTCCGTTTGATTCCTGCTGATGCAATCGAAAAAGTAGAGGTAATTACCAATCCTTCTGCTCGTTATGATGCCGAAGGCGGAGGAGGTTTACTAAACATCATCTTAAAAAAAGGAAAAAACCAAGGTTTAAACGGAACTATTATAGCTTCAGCTGGATATCCTGAAACGTATGGTTTGAGCGGTACTTTGAACTATAAATCAAAAAACTTTAATCTTTTTACTACTCAAGGATACAACGACAGGAGTAATCCTGGTAATGCATTTACAAATTCAAGGTATTTAAATGCTGATAATTCGACTCGCGATTATGTAAATGAAACTAGAGAAAACGAAAGAGACAATAAAGGGTATAATGGAACATTTGGAATTGAGTTGTACTTGAATGAAAAGACTTCGTGGACCAATTCAATAAACTACAGAAAAAGTAATGGTGTCAACGTAGATAACGTTTTTCAAAACAACTATGATGCCGATTTTAAGTATGATTACACCCGTAACCGTATCAATTTAGAAAACAGCGACAGTGAAAACGTAGAATTTACAACTAATTTTACCAAGAAATTCAAAAAAGACGGTCATAAATTGACTTTCGACGGCTCGTTTTCGACTAGTGATGAACTTAATGATGCTTTAATTACAGATACCCGCACCAATACAAGTGTGGTGAAATTTGACAATACCATTAATAATCAAAAGCAAAGTAGAAACTTACTACAAACGGATTATGTGCTACCCTTTGGGAAAAGCAGTCAGTTTGAAGCAGGATATCGTGGTGATTTCTCCGAATTGCTTACCGATTATAGTGTAGTTAATGATGGTAAAATCAATACAAATTTCACTAACACGCTACAATATAAAGAAAAAGTAAATGCAGTTTATACGCAATATGGAGTGAAATTTAATAAATTCTCTGCTCTTTTTGGATTGCGATTTGAAGATTCTAATATTGAAATCAATCAATTAGCAACCAATGATTTCAATACCAAAAAATACAATAATTTTTTTCCAAGCGCCTTCTTCACTTACGAAATATCAGATAAGAGTAGTACATCTATAAGTTATAGCCGAAGAGTACAAAGACCTAGAGGACGATTACTAAATCCTTTTAACAACTTGTCAAGCAACATAAACATATTTGTTGGAAACCCTGATATTGATCCTGCTTTTACAGATGCATTAGATTTTGGATACATAAAAAGATGGGATAAATTAACTTTTAATACTTCCTTATATGTAAACAAAACTACCGATTCCTTTCAGTTTGCTCGTAGAGAATCTGGTGAATTTGTTGTCACTATAATTGACGGAGAAGATACAGTTGTAAATGGCGAAGTAACACAAGTTAATGGTGGTGCAGACAAACGTACGCCTGTTATCATAAGCTCACCAATAAACTTAGCCACAGAATATCGATTAGGATTTGAATTCACTTTGAACTATTCTCCTTTCAAATGGTGGAAATTAAACAGTAACTTCAATTTCTTTAGGAACGAAACTCAAGGAGATTTTACCTATATCGATTTTAAAAGTAATGAAATTGTACAAAATTTTGATAATGTAGCAACGTCTTGGTCTACAAGACTGACTTCAAAAATAACCTTGCCATACAAAATTGACTGGCAAACAAATGCTACCTATAATGGACCACAAAATAATGCACAAGGGAGAAGTTTAGGTGTTTTTGGTGCTAACTTAGCATTTAGTAAAGACATTCTAAAAGACAAAGGAACACTTTCATTCAACATCAGCGATGTATTCAATTCCAGAAAAAGAATGATGGAGACATTTCTTCCAGGTGTTGTAAGTTCTTACAGTGAAATGCAGTGGAGAGAAAGACAGTTTACCCTATCATTCACGTATCGTTTCAACAAAGCAAAAAACGAAAGAGAACAACCTAAGCGAAATCAAAACGATAGTGAAGGAGATTATCAAGGATAAAAAAATAGGACTCGTGAGAACGGGTCCTATTTTTTTTTAAGACATAAAAAAAAGGACTCTTAATTAGGAGTCCTTTTTTTATTTAACAAAAAGATTAAACTGATTGTTCTTGCTTCTTTTTTGCTCTTTTCTCTTTGTATGCCTCCCAACTTGCTCCACCTACCCAATAGGATACGAAACCAACTAGAAAAAACATCAACCAAAACCCAATTGTAAGAATGGTTAAGAAAAGTAAAAAGCCTAAATACTGTGAAAATTCAAACATGTTTTCCGGAATTTTGAATGTAGCCACAAATGTAAGTTTAATTCCTTTTCGTACCAATAAAAAACTATAAAAACTACCAATCAATTTTTATAAA
>NZ_JBWJVK010000040.1:0-21613 GCF_056428945.1 Flavobacterium sp. GNP010
TCAAAACTAAGATATCGCATTATGAAAAAATCAATATTAATTATATCAAGCTTGTTCTTAACAGTACTTATGCAAGGACAAATCATCCCTCAGCCAAAACCTGGAGTAGCCCCAACGGTAAAAATTGGAAAACCAGTAACTTTTGAATTAAAAAATGGCTTAAAAGTAATGGTTGTCGAAAACCATAAATTACCACGCGTTTCTTTTAGTTTAACATTAGACAATGATCCGTATACAGAAGGCGACAAAAAAGGTGTAGCTGACATGACTAGTACCATGATGGGAAGCGGAACGACTAAAATTTCAAAAACAGCGTTCAATGAGGAAGTAGATTTCTTGGGTGCCAACATCAATTTTAGTGCAAGTGGCGCCTCAGCAAGTTCGTTATCTAAATATTCTGGAAGAGTTTTAGAATTAATGGCAGATGGCGCTTTGAATCCAGTATTCACGCAAGCAGAATTTGACAAGGAAAAAGCAAAACTTATTGAAGGCTTAAAATCGAATGAAAAAAGTGTTTCGGCAGTAGCAGCAAGAGTAGTTGACGTTTTGACTTACGGAAAAAATCATCCTGCAGGAGAATATGCAAGCGAAGCTACTTTGAAAAATGTAACCCTTGCTGATGTTCAAGCAAATTACAATACGTATTTCGTTCCAAGTAACGCCTACCTAATCATTGTTGGAGATGTGAAATTCAGTGAAACCAAAAAAATGGTAGAGAAATTTTTTGGACCATGGAAAAAAGCAATTGCCCCTTCAATAACATTCTCTGATCCTAAAGATGTACCGCAAACACAAATCAACTTTATTGACATGCCCAACGCAGTTCAATCAGAAGTTGCAGCGATAAATGTTTCGAATCTAAAAATGACAGATCCAGATTATTTTGCTGTTTTAATAGCGAACCAAATCCTAGGTGGAGACTTTAATAGTTACATCAACATGAACTTAAGAGAAGCTCACGGATGGACATATGGTGCAAGAACGAGTATTTACGGGGACAAACGCGTATCTACTTTCAATGCTTCGACACAAGTTCGTAATGCAGTTACTGATAGTACGGTTGTTGAAATTTTCAAAGAATTCAAAAAAATTAGAACAGAAAAAGTAACAGACGAAATGTTAGCTAGCGTAAAAGCAGGTTACATTGGACGATTTGTTATGCAAATTGAAAAACCACAAACAGTGGCAGGATATGCTTTAAGAATCCAAACACAAAGCTTACCTGCTGACTTTTATGAGAATTACATAAAAAATATTAGCGCAGTAACAGCAGATGATGTTTTAAGAGTAGCAAACAAATACTTCTTAGAAAATAACAGTAGAGTAGTTATTGTAGGTAAAGCGGCAGATGTTGCTCCAAGCCTTGAAAAATTAAAATATCCAGTATTATATTTTGATAAATACGGGAATCCAACTGCAAAACCAGAGTTTAAAAAAACGGTTCCTGCAGGAGTTACAGTAAAAAGTGTTCTTGACAATTATATCAAAGCTATTGGCGGACTTCAAGCAGCGCAAGCAGTAAAAACTATTGTGATGAACGGTAGTACTACTATCCCACAGGCACCATCACCACTTAGTTATACTTCTAAAGTTGATGCTAAAGGGAAATTACTAGTTGAACTAGCAATGGGAACTATGAGTATCATGAAGCAAGTGGTAAATGAAAAAGGTGCTTATGTAATGCAACAAGGACAACGTCAAAATCTTGAAGGCGAAATGCTAAATGATATGAAAGCGGCTGCCACAACATTTGAAGAATTGACTCTTGTTACAAAATCCGGCTTAACCCTTGAAACTATTGAATCTATCAACGGAAAAGATGCCTATGCTGTGAAAAATGGTAAAACAACGCTTTACTATGATGTAGCTTCAGGATTGAAAGTAGCTGAATCTAAAGTAATGGAACAAGGTGGAAAAAGCATGACCCAAACTACAAACTACGGAGACTACAGAGAAGTAAAAGGAGTCAAAGTTCCTTTTAACATCATCCAAAATGTAGGTTTTGAATTGGACATCAAAATGTCTGATGTGAAAATAAACGAAGGTGTTTCTGATACTGATTTTCAATAAACAAACAGCGCATAAATAATTAAGGTTGTCTAGCAATAGGCAACCTTTTTTGATTTAAAATTTCTTGGGCGTGACCCCATAAAAAATGGGACCAACTAGCAATACCGGCTAGTTGGTCCCTTTTTTTATGGGGTCGGGCAATACGCGCTACTTCGGTAGCTTGCTGCTTTCCCTCACGCAAAACCGCCACAAGAACAGTTATTTCTTTGCAGACAAATAAACGCCAATCAAAATGATAAAGGCACCAAAAAATTGAACCGCAGTAAGCATTTCGTTGTCTAATAATCCCCAACAAAAAGCAACAACAGGAATCAAATACGTTACCGACGTAGCAAACACAGGTGAAGAAATTTGAATCAGTTTAAAGAATAAAATATTAGCAATTCCAGTTCCTACCACACCAAGAACCATTATAAACAAAACGGACTCCTGCACTTTCACATCTTGTACCACTTCAAAAAAACCAGAGAAAAACAAGACAATAAATGCTGGAACAAACAACACCATAAAATTACCCGTTGTAATGCTCAACGGACTCAAATCATGCAAGTATTTTTTAATTAAATTCACATTGACTGCATAACATATTGAAGCAATTAAAACTAGAATAGCGTAGTAATAATTTTGTTCTGGATGATGAATCGCTCCATTCAAAATCAACAAGACACTTCCTGCCAAGCCGATTAAAATGCCAAAAATTTGGTTGCGTTTGAATTGTAATCCAAAAACCAAAGCGCCTAAAATTAGAGTATTTAAAGGGGTTAGTGAGTTTAAAATAGAACTTACAGAACTATCGATCTGTGTTTGAGCAATAGCAAATAAATAAGCAGGAATAAACGTTCCAAACATTGAAGTCAAAGCAATATATTTCCATTTGAACTTTGGTATCTTTGCTAAACTTCTAAATCCTATTATCATTAAAAAAATAGCTGCGAAAAGAATGCGCAATGACCCCAATTGCAGAGCTGTCAACCCTATTAATCCTTTTTTTATCAATATAAAGGAACTTCCCCAAACTAAGGCAAGAACAACCAAGTAAACCCATTTCAACTGCTTTGACTCCATAAAGATAATTTTGGCCAAAATTGTAACTATTTTATGAATTTGTCCTTATTTTTTTAATTAATTTTACAACTCAGACTTTCTTATAACCTTTTAAATTTTCATTCTAATGAATTTCAAAAAATCAATGCTGACTGTGGTACTTGCAAGTGTTCTGTTTACAGGCTGTAAAGACAAACTTAACGAAACTGATTCAAAAGAAATAACAACAACAGACATACCACAAATTAAAAAGAAAATAGCAGCTGCCAATCTTCAAACAGCTCGTTTTTCTGTAGAAGGAATGTCATGCGCGGTAGGTTGTGCTAAAACGATTCAAGAAGATTTAACGCAATTAGAAGGAGTTCAGAAAGCTACAGTCGATTTTGAAACAAAAATAGCCACGGTAACTTTTGACAAAAAAGTGCAAAATCCAGAAAAACTGACAACTGTTGTAGAAGCAGCAGCCGATGGCAAGACCTACAAGGTTACTAATATGAAGTTATAAATAGATTTTTACATTTTTACACAACATAGCATTCTCTAAATGGGGATGCTTTTTTTGTATTTCTTTGCGAGGAAGGAAACAATCACATTTAGCAATTCCGTTTCAATTATTCTTACCTAAGTTAGTGAGTTTGCTTCGTTCCTCGCATTGACCATGATTGCGTTATTGCAGACTGCAGTCTACAAACTGCAACCTGTCACTTCCATTTTAAGGTTTCCATCAATCGCTGCATGTCATTTTTGATATAACTTGCTGCTGGCATAATAGAATCGTAATTGGGTTTTGTATAAAAATAAACGGATCCAATTACAAAATGCTTGATGCTGTCAGTGACATAAAATTGAGAGTTGGTCGCGGCATTGCCCTCTACTTGATAAAACATACCAAACACTTTTTTATCCGGATTTAAGTACGGTTGCTCCAAAATATCATCAGCTTTTATAACGTGCTCATAAGTTAGTTTTTGTGCATCACGCAACAGTTCATTAATGTTTTTCGTGACTGGTTTATAGGTAAGATAAATAGTTGCTTTCATTTTGGGATAGGTAATCGTAAACCCACAATCCGTTTCTTTTTTGATAATAGCATCTGAGTTCATTTCAAAAGCAAAAGGACATTCGTTTTCAAAATTCACATATTTAGCCTCTGGATAATCCAACCGTAAATAACTAGAAGGTTTGGGCAAGACATCCTTCTTGCAACTAAAACTCAACATTGAAACTACTACTAGTACCGAAAAAATGATAGTTTTTTTAAACATTTATATTTATTCAAGAGTTACTTTTATTTGTTTGATTCTTTTTTGATCGACAGCTTCCACGGTAAACAGACAGTTTTGGAAAGTAATTTTTTGGTTCTTTTTGGGAAAATTACCTATAATTTCCAAAATAAAACCAGCCAAAGTTTCCGCCTCGCCTTTTTTGATTTCGAATAATTCTTCATCAACATCAATTATTCTATAAAAGTCTTTTAGATTTATTTTTCCTTCAAAAAGATAATTTTTATCATCAATTTGGGAAAAATTAATGTTCTCATCGTCAAATTCATCACTAATATCGCCTACAATTTCTTCAATTACATCTTCAAGAGAAACCAATCCTGAAGTTCCTCCATATTCATCAACAACAATTGCCAAATGGCTTTTCATACTCTGAAAATCTTTTAATAAATTGTCTAGCTTTTTGTTTTCAGGAACAAAAAACGGCTCTCGCAACAGCGACTTCCAATCAAATTCATTGGTATTGATGTGAGGCAATAAGTCTTTGACATATAAAACGCCTTCAATCTGGTCTATATTGTCTCGATATACCGGAATTCTCGAGTACCCTTTTTCTATAATTTTAGGGCAAATTACAGCAAAAGATTCATCGATTTCTAATGCAAAAATATCAATTCTGGGACTCATCACTTGTCTGGTATCAGTGTTTCCAAAACTGACAATTCCCTCTAAAATTTTTTGCTCTTCGGTTGAAGTTTCGTCTGAGGCTGTTAATTCTAATGCTTGAGAAAGCTGATCTACTGAAAAGTTTGTTTTTTGTTTTCCTAATTTGTTATGCAAATAAATAGTAGCTGCCCGCATGGGTAAACTTATTGGCGACAGCAATTTATCTAAAAAAACAACTGGATAGACAGTTAACTTACTAAACTTCAGACTGTTTCTACTAGCGTAAACTTTAGGCAATACCGCTCCAAATAATACAATTAAAAAAGTTGCCATTAGAACCTCTGACCCAAATTTAAAAAGCGTTGTGTTTAAATCTGAAAAAATGGTTTCTACAACTAAATAAAACAATAAAATAATTGAAATATTCAAGAAATTACTAGCAATTAGTAGTGTTGCTACCAGTTTTTTTGGTTTTTCTAAAAGTGCTGCGATCATCCTCCCTTTGGAACTATTTACTTGGGTGATTGCATCAATATCTTTTTGAGACAGGGAAAACAAAGCTACTTCGGCACCGGAGACTAATCCTAAACAAAATAGCAAAACTACTATTCCAGCAATGCCAAATACAAGATTTACATCAATAGCGTAAGAAAAAAATAAACTGGGCTCTGGGTCCAAATCGGTTAGGATTAATTAAACAATCAAAATGGCAAGTCATTTATAGGCAAGACATTATTTTCTGGATCAAAATTAGTATTTTTAGGGACATCAACCGCAGGAATTTGTTTGTTGTTTTCACTTTCCTTTTTGGTAGTCAAGAAAGTGAATTCAGTTACTTGAATTTCGATGGTATGTTTTGTACTTCCATCCTCTGCTTGCCATTGACGCGATTTAATTCGGCCTTCTACATATATTTTATCACCCTTGGAAAGGTATTTTTCACAAAGTTCAGCTGCTTTATTGCGTACAACTAAATTATGCCACTCTGTAGAAGTGATCTTTTCATTGGTAGTTTTATTGATGTAAACTTCATTGGTGGCCAACTGAAATCTTCCAATACAATTGCCTCCATCAAAATAATGCATTTTGATATCATCGCCAAGAAAACCAATTAGCATGACCTTATTTAATGTTCCGTTCATTTTAAATTGTGGTATTTATCAAAGGTACATTTTTTTAGAAACTCTATAATTCCTTTTCAATAAAATTATGGATCACAATTGGAAACGGAAAAGTTCTCAATGTTTTCAGATCAATCCCGCCTGCCACGATTCCTTTTACAGTAAGTTTCCAAAACTTGATATGCAAATGTTGGTGTGACAATTTATGAAGAATACTTTTTTCGTTGTATTCTAGCAAACTCTTAACTTGATAATGATCCATAAAATTGGTTTGTAAATTCACCGTAACAGCATCAAAATCTTCTTCCTTCTCCGTCTCTATCAAAGGAAACTCGTATAAGTTGTGCCAAATTCCTTTATCCGTTCTTTTCTGGACAATTGTATTTCCAGTTTCGTCTTCAAGAACCAAGTAATTAAAGTATCGATTCCTAACTTTCAGTTTTTTGGACTTTACAGGCAACTGATCGACTTTGTTTTTTTGCAAAGCAGCGCAACTTTCGTTAAAAATACAAATACTGCAATCGGGACTTTTAGGAACACATTGCAAAGCACCAAACTCCATAATAGCCTGATTGAAAATGGCAGGGTTGTCTTTTGGCATGACTTCGAAAGCCAAAGCAGCGAATTCCTTTTTGGCGGAAGCCTGAGCAATATCAGTCTCTACATCAAAATAGCGAGACAAAACCCGAAAAACATTTCCGTCAACAACAGGAACCGCTTCATTATAGGAAAAAGATGCAATTGCAGCAGCAGTATATTCGCCAACACCTTTTAATTTTAATAAATCAATATAGGTTTCCGGAAATACACCTGATAACTCAGTGGCTACGTATTGAGCTGTTTTGTGTAAATTACGTGCTCTAGAATAATATCCTAATCCTTGCCATAATTTTAACACTTGTTCTTCACTTGCCTCAGCGAGATCAAAAACAGTGGGAAATGCAGTTGTGAAAGACAAAAAATAAGGCATTCCTTGTGCAACACGCGTTTGTTGCAACATGATTTCAGAGAGCCAAATGGGGTATGGATTGGTAGTATTTCTCCAAGGCAAATCGCGTTTATTTTGTAAATACCATTGAATGAGCGCTTTAGAAAAAATCATGTTTTAATTATTTGTTAGCAAAAGTAAAAGTTTAGTTGATTAAAATTTAATGAATTAGCTTGAATAATTGTTTTTTAAATTCCTATATTTGCAACCTCAAAAAAATAGTACAACATTATAAATAGGAAAGAAAATGACGAAAGCAGATATCGTAGCAAAAATTTCAGAAAAATTAGGTCTTGAAAAAGGAGATGTACAGGCGACTGTAGAGACTTTTATGAATGAAGTAAAAAATTCATTAGAAACTGGAGACAATGTATATTTAAGAGGTTTTGGGAGTTTTATAGTGAAGACTAGAGCAGAGAAAACAGGAAGAAATATTTCTAAGAATACTACAATAAAAATTCCTGCACACAATATTCCTGCATTCAAACCTGCAAAAGTTTTTGTAGAGGGAGTGAAAATAAATAACGAAGCAAAATAACAATATTAATTAATCATAAAATCTACAAGATATGCCAAGTGGTAAAAAAAGAAAGAGACATAAGGTAGCAACGCACAAACGTAAGAAAAGAGCGAGAGCTAACCGTCACAAAAAGAAAAAGTAGTTTTAAACTACTTTTTTCTTTTTAAAAGTTCATTGAAATTGAAAATTAGTAATCAGTCTTCAGCTTTAAGTATTCAGTTACCTGCGTACGTACAACTGCAAACTGCCAGCTAATTTTCCCCGGGTACAATACCTGTTAAAATATTGTTTAATCCATTTGTTCGCCTCGGCGAATAGATAAAAAATTTACATTGTGAATAAAGAATTAATCATTAGATCTAGTTCTGAAGCAGTAGATTTTGCCTTATTAAAAGATGGAAAACTAATTGAATTACACAAAGAAGAAGAAAAAAGCAACTTCCAAGTTGGTGATATTTTTATCGCTAAAATTAGGAAACCAGTTGCCGGACTTAACGCTGCTTTTGTAAATGTAGGCTTCGAAAAAGACGCCTTTTTACACTATCATGATTTAGGACCTAATTTAGCTTCCCAACTGAAATTCATAAAACTTGTAAGCGCAGGTAAATTAAAAGATTTCTCCCTAAAAAACTTTCAGTTTGAAAAAGAAATAGACAAAGATGGCACCATTACTGATGTTTTGAGTTCCAATCAATCTGTTTTAGTACAAGTCGTCAAAGAACCTATATCTACAAAAGGACCAAGAATTAGCGCTGAGCTTTCTCTTGCCGGAAGATTTATAGTTTTGGTTCCGTTTTCTGACCGTGTTTCTATTTCACAAAAAATAGAAGACAAAAAAGAAAAAGAACGTTTGAAACGATTAGTACAATCCATCAAACCAAAAGGATTTGGTGTTATTGTTCGCACAGTAGCCGAAGGCAAAAATACAGCCGAATTAGAAAAAGATTTGCAGAACCTGCTCAGCAGATGGACTGCAATGTGTAAAAAATTACCAACTGCTCAGCATCCGTCCAAAGTATTAGGAGAACTCAACAGAGCTTCTTCAATATTAAGAGACGTTTTCAACGATACCTTCAGCGGTATTCAGATAGATGACGAAGAGTTGTACAACCAAACAAAGGATTACCTGCAAGAAATTGCACCATCCAAACAATCAATTGTTAAGTTTTATCAATCAAAAGACACACCTATTTTTGAGAAATACAACATAGAGAGACAAATCAAAACTTCTTTTGGAAAAACAGTATCCATGAGTAAAGGGGCGTATCTTATTATCGAACACACTGAAGCTTTGCACGTTATAGACGTAAACAGCGGAAACCGTTCTAATAAAGCCACCAACCAGGAAGATACCGCCATGGAAGTAAATATGATTGCAGCTGCCGAAATCGCAAGACAATTACGTCTTCGTGATATGGGCGGAATAATCGTAGTTGATTTTATCGATATGTCAAATCCTGAAAATCGCAAAGTGTTGTTCGATTTCTTGAAAGAAGAAATGAGCGATGATAAAGCAAAACACAAGATCTTACCCCCAAGTAAATTTGGATTAGTTCAAATTACAAGACAAAGAGTAAGACCTGAAGTAAATATTAAAACTAGAGAAGAAGATCCAAACAATGAAAGCGGCGAAATTGAAGCGCCAATTCAAATCATTGATAAAATCGCTTTCGATCTAGAAAGAGTATTAAAAAACCACAAAGATGTTGTGCTTAATGTACATCCTTTTGTGGCCGCATACCTTACCAAAGGTTTTCCATCATTACGTTCAAAATGGTTTCTTGAACATAAAAAATGGGTGAAAATTATACCTCGTGATGCTTACACGTACCTAGAATATCATTTCTACGACAAAAAAGAAAATGCTGTCATAGATTAAAACAAAACTCCTCAAGAAATTGGGGAGTTTTTTTTTGCGTCATTGCGAGATTTTTCGAAGCAATCTGTAATTTATAATTTATATGATTTTAGGAGCTATTCCAGCTATCCGCTATATCTTTAATCAAGTAACCAGCTTTTAAGGCTGGCAACTTGATTAAAGGATGCCGCTACTATCTGGGCTAGGAAAATCAATTTCAAAAGAATATTCTCTAGTAAATGATATTCAGAATTTAAAAAGCTACTCCCTTACAATCTCAATCTTCCTCCGAATTTCGTTTCCAAATTCATCCACAACAGTAATGTAATGAAATCCTGTCGTTGCCGAAATAGGCATTTCGTGAAAGGTTTTGGTTCTGCCTTTGAACACATTATCAACATACCAAAACAGCTTACTTTCCCGTTGCGAATGGGCTACTTTTAAAATCACAGGCTGGACTTCACTATTAAAATTCTTCGTAAGATAGATTTTGCTGTTGGTTTTTGGATAAATAAAATCCATTGTAGCCGTTTGTGTTCCCATACAATCACTTCTGAACGGTGGCAAAGGCACATACTCAATATGCTGACTTTTGTAATACCAAGCCATCACAGGTGGCAAAATAAACCAGTTTTTGGTCACTATATTTTCTATTTTTTCGCAACTACTATTCACTTGAAATTGCAGTGATTTATCCAAATGCACCGTTTTGTGATACGGACAAATCGAAGTGTTTTTTCCTTTCTTCGGAACGAGTTGTTTTATTGTTGGACAACCGTCTTTGGCCAAATGACCGCTCAAATTGCAAACTTCAACTTCTTCTAAATCTTTAATTGGCGTATCAAACCATCGTTGTCTAGGCAATAAATTAAAAACATCAAATAAAATAGGCGCTGCGCTGGTAACTCCCGTCAAGGTTGGTCTGCCCTCGCCTGTTGCATTTCCCACCCATACACCTACCACATATCTCGCATTGGTACCTATCGCCCACGCATCACGATTCCCGAAACTTGTCCCCGTTTTCCAAGCAATCTTGAGTGAACTGTCATAAAATTTCCAAGCCTCATCTCCTTCTGGGCGATTGACTTGTTCCATTGCGTTATACGTGAGCCAAATTGAACCTGCTCCTAAGATGTTCTTTTGCTTGGATTTATCGCCAAAATCAACTTGGAAATTATCATCGAAATTCAGCTCTGCAAATTCATTAGTTCTGTATTGCCCCTGATTCGCATTAAAATAATTCAAAGTCGAAGACAAACCTGCGTAAGTTCTGCACAAATCCCATAAATTACTTTCGGCACCACCCAAAATAAGTGACAAACCATAATGATGAGGCGGTTTTGAAATATCCCTTAATTTGAATCGCTGCAATTCTTCGTAAAATTTATTCACTCCAAAATCCTGTAACATCAATACAGAAGGAATATTCAACGATCGCGCTAATGCCCGATGGGCAGGAACTGCTCCGTCAAATGTCAGGTTGAAATTCTGAGGCGTATAGCCCGCAATCTGCGTTGGGATATCTGCAACTAGCGTATTGGGCAATAGCTCCCCATCGTCTAGCATACCTGCGTATAAAAGCGGTTTTAGAATACTTCCTGTACTTCTTGGCGCATCGATAATATCGACATCTTTTTGATGATTCCCATCCGTTGGCGAGTTGCCCACATAACTCATCACTTTTCTATTGGACACATCGATAACTAAAATAGCCAAATTATGCACTTCATTTTGCTTATATTGATTGTAATAATACTTTGCAATTTGATTGACTCTGTTTTGCAACCCAATTTCTATTGTCGTTTTCACCCGAGTTCCTTCTTGACTCTTAGCTACTCTTTGCAATAAATGAGGTGCAATTTGTGGTAAATCATACGGTTTTTGAGGCAACGGTTCGTCTATGGAAAGCTCATACGTTTGCTTGTCAATTACACCTTCCTGATTTAATTTCGACAAAAGTCGGTTGCGCTTGCTCAATAATTTGATTTGATTCTTCCCTGGATAAATTAAGCTAGGAGCATTAGGCAAAACCGCCAATGTTGCACTCTCGGCCCAAGACAATTGATAGGATTGGACACCAAAATACCGCCAAGAAGCCATTTCGAGACCTACAACATTTCCGCCAAAAGGAGCGTGAGAAGCATACAATTCTAAAATTTCGTTTTTAGAATACCCCAATTCTAATCGGGTGGCGAGAATAAGTTCGATTATTTTCTCAAAATAAGTTCGTCCTTGCCCGTTTCTGGACAAGCGAATGACTTGTTGTGTCAAAGTACTTCCACCTCGAACGACTTTACCCGCTTTTCGGTTTTGCTGAAAAGCATTGACCATCGCCACAGGATTGAATCCTGGATGTTTATAGAAATATTCGTCTTCAAAATAAACAATACACTTTTTAAATTTATCGGGAACACTGTCTTGAGCAGGAAATCGCCATTGTGCGTCAAGAGCAATTTTGGCGCCAAGCAATTCGCCTTCTTTACTTTCAATCACCGTAGAATAGGGTTCTTGAAACAAAATTCGTGGCAACGAAAAATAATAAACCACCAAAAGTAAAAAGACTATTGATGATTTTATTTTATTTTGTTTTATCCAATTGATGATGCGTTGTAGGAACGCTATGAGTTTGTTTTTCAAGTCTATTTTATTTAACTGCAAGGGTCGTAAAGTTATACGCAAAGTATTATATTGATTTAAAGACATTCTATTGTCACTATTTTACCTGCGTGAATCTGCAAAATCTGCGTGAAAATATAGCACGCAGATTTTGCAGATTTACGCAGATTTTTTTAGAATTCAACAATTATTACAATCTGGGTAAAATCCTTTGTATCCGTGTCATCCGTATGCTATTTCATCCTTACTTTACCACTTGAACCCAGAATCCTTCCGTCCTAGCCAAAAACGTATTGTCATACATTGCTTCGCATTGCAATCCAGGCAGATAATAGGTTCCTAAATAAGAGGCATTTAGCAATATTCTAAAGGTTTTAACTTCTCCCGCTTTTAATCCAAAATAGAAATTGGTTCTATCATCGCGAATATCAATGTAATCAGCTACGTTATTGGTGGCGTCACCATAATCAGTGAAACGGGTATTTACAATTTCGAAACCAGAAGGCAAAATTTGTGACAACGCTACATTTTCTACACGTTCATTTTTTAGGTTTTTAACCGTAACCTCAGCAACAAATTCAGTTCCTTGATTGATTTTAGACACATTGATAACACTTCCTTTTCTGTTTTTGAAAACAATCGAAGCCGAAACATTACTCTGAATCGCTTTCTCCTGACCAATTGGAAGAATTCCGGTATTCAACACACGAACAAACAATCTATTCTTTCTATTGTTTTTTAAAGTCACACTATTCGAACCCGTTTTAACAAGCAAACTTCTGTCTGCTATGGTTTTCATCGTTTTAATTGATTGTGCTTTTCCGTCTTTACTAAACTGAATATCGATTCCTTTCGGACCATTGCTTACAGAAAATTTAGCCATAGCATACAATCCATACGCCGTAGTTTGTGTACTCATCCATTGGTCACTTGACATATCTTTGGCCAATTTTGTTGCCATTACAAATGCTTTTTGCTTTTGCCCAAGCAATAACAATGTTTCGAGAGCCATGGCACGATTCCTATCGGCAGATCCATAATAGTAATAATTATAATTGGAAGTATCATCTATTGAAGTATTCAGCAACAACGTCAAACCTGCTGATTTTTGTCCCGCCAACACATATGCCGAAGCCAAACGCAATTTACTTTCGTTCGAAATTCCTTTAGTTTCGCGCAATCTATTCATCGAAGACAAATCGGGCGCTCCCACCAACGCTAATGTGTATAAGCGATACGATTGTGCCAAATCATTTCCATAACTCGGCATAAATCGCCATTGTTTGGCTTCTTTTTGCTGATACGAAATCCATTTTGATTTGAAATTAATTGGTAAAAAGTACCCTTTTTTCTCTGCTTCAATCATAAAATGTCCAGCATACGAAGTACTCCAATCATCGGCAACGGTTCCTCCTTGCCAGTATGACATTCCGCCATTCGACAATTGAAAACCTCCTAAACGCGTTATTCCAGCGGTCACATTTTTTTGAATTAATTGCTGACGCGTAGCATCTAAATCGGCAATATCATTTAAGTACAATTGTGGAAAAACAGACGAAGTCGTTTGCTCCACACAACCATGAGGATATTGAATCAAATATTGTAAGCGTCCGTTTAAATTGATCGTTGGCATCGAGGAAACCTCCAATTTTGCCTTATTACTTCCCGAAACACCAAATGTTTTCCAAGAAATAGTTTTGGTACCATTCGGTTCCAAAATCACATCAGTAAACGTATTGGTCACTGGATTCGGATTGGTCATATCGATCTCTACATCATACACTGATTTTTCCTTGCCAGAAGTCGCCACAATCTGCACTTTCCCAATTCCTGTTGTAGCACCGACAACCAAATTGAAATAGGCCATTTTTTCGTCAGGCTGAGCGAATGACAATTTTTGAGTGGCACTTCCTATAACCTTTAATCCGTTGTTCGTTTTAATCTGAACCGTTACATTTTTGATGTTTTTTTCCATGGCAAAAATGGTAACTGGAATCGTTACTTTCTCAGATGGAGAAATTTTTCTTGGCAACGAAGCCAAAACCATTAACGGACTGCGAACCGGAGTTACTTTTTCAACACTTCCATACGCACTTGAAGTTGCATCGCCAGCCACGATCATTGTCTTTACGGAACCAATGTACTTCGGTAATTTCACCCGGTGGGTTTTAGTTTGTCCTTTTTCTAATTTAAAAGGCCCCATATAAATTACAACCGGTTTGAAACGATTGGCTTTTTTAGCTTTTCCACCACCCAAATCTTGGTCACCACCAATACTGAAAATCTGATTTACTTTTCCGCCATAGGCTCCAATCACATCATCGTAAATATCCCATGTTTTTACGCCCAAAGCTTCGCGAACATAAAAACTGTCCCAAGCATTTGGCGCTTTGAAACGGGTTAAATCCAATAATCCTTCATCAACAATGGCAATGGTGTAGGTCATTGCTTTTCCGGATTGTTCACTCACTTTTATAGCGAATGATTGCTCTGGACGCAACACATCTGGCATTACTAATTTGGGAGCGAGGATGGTATTTTTGTCAATCACTTCAATGGGCACAATTCCATACATTCTTATTGGCAAATCATTTTTGGTGGAAGCGTGTGGTTGTAACAGCGTAATATTAAAATATACATTTGGAGCCATTGCAGCCGTAATCGGAATGGTAACTTTGGTTTCTCCTTTTTGGGTCTTCGCCCAAAGTGTTTGTACTACTTTCGAGCCATTTTCAATAGAGATAAAAGCGCGCCCTCCTGCACTTGATGGGAACGAAATTTGAGCATTTTCGCCCACAGCATACTTCTCCTTATCGGTTGAAAACACTAACATATTGGCCGTAGCAGCATCTGTATTTCTCGTTTTTCCAGACCATGTTGGCCAATCGATATTTACCGTCAAAGCCGTTGCGTGTCCGCCAACAGCATCTGAAATCCGAATCATATAACGTCCCCACTCTTCATCCGTCAATGCAAAACGAACATTTCCTTTTCCGCTAGCATCGGTATTGATTATAAACGTTTTGTATGAAGTAGTAGCATTATCAGCGTTATAATTCGATAAATTATCGCTAGATGCATCCCACCACCAGCGCCATTCTACCTTGTACACTTTTACTTCTAGGTTTTTAACCGACTTTGGTCTTCCGTTTTCATCGACCGTAACCACATCAAATTGGTTCATGGTACGGGTTTCTAGCATGCCGTATTTATTCGGCTCAGGTGACTTTATCCCCACATAAGTAGGGTACGGAGAATAGGTCGTCGCAATGATATCAGTACTAAAATCGCCACCTTCTTCATACACTTTGGTAATAAACGACGCTTTCAACATTCCAGGTGCTTCTCCTTGTATTTTCGGGTCTATCGTAGCATTCGCTTTTCCAGCGGCATCTAATTTACCTGAGAAAACAGTAACTTCTTCGGTGCTGAACTTTCGAACCAAATCATCAAAAATATACTTGTCATAATTTTTGAAGCTCGTTATTTGTTGCGAAAATTTGGCTTGCATTTCCACATTCAAATTTTTGGCTACAGCGCCATGAAGCCAAGCCACTTCAAGGTTGCTCGTATTGGGATAAGCCGAAGAAAGTATAGCTCGTTTGAAAGTGTTTTTGATTTTTAAACGATTGGGTTTGATGGTTTCAATCTTGATGCTTTTATAAAACTTCGCACCACCCACACTAACCATTGCTTCCCAATTTCCAGTAGGAGCATCATTTGCTGTTGGAACTGTAAACGAATAATGATTCCATTCATTCGATTTTTGAACCGTTTGATACGTAACTTTCCCATTTGGATCGGATAGTCGAAATTTTATAGGGTGTCCTAGTGGAATTTTATTCGAAGCATCATTCAAAATGAAAGACAAATACAAATTATCGCCGGGACGCCAAACGCCTCGTTCTCCATAAATGAATCCTTTGAGCCCTTTTTGTAAAGTCTCACCAGACACATTAAAATTACTCACTGACAATGAATTCCCATCGTCTAATTTAACATATGTAGACTCCGTACCTTGCGTTATAATAGCAAAATAGGCAAATTTATCCAACTGAAAAGTCGCAATTCCATCGCTATTGGTAGTTCCTGTAGTTATTTTTTGCTGCTGAAAAGTATACAAATCTACTCTCGCATTTATAACTGGCTCCGTGGTGACAATATTATTTACAGCAAACAAATACGATTTGTTTTCGCCTCTTTTGGCAATTACACCCAAATCAGTAGCCAGAATATTAGTTGCTATTTTGGCATTATAAAAATATGAACTGGAGCAAGGATCCTGACTTTCTCGCCATTCGTAATCATCGTAGTAATAATCATCATAAGAGTTTCCGCTGTAATTAACATCATTCTCATCAACCTCTTCTTCCTCATCAGTTGTGTCTTCATCCGCAGTTTCGCATTTGTACAAAGAATATTTTTTCTTGTAGACAAACTCTACCCTATAAATCGCGCCTGGTTCAGGAGTAATTATTTTAGATAAATCGAGAGCAAAAGTGTTCCACTTACTTAGATTTAGTAATGTATTTTCTTTTAAATTTAGAGTAGATTTAGCAATAGGTTGTGCCACTCTTTTCAAGTTTTGACTGCCATTGAGCTCGTTGTATTGCAAAAATTGCATGATATTGTTTTTGTAAATTTTATACACTTTTACATCAACAGCACTCAGGTTTACAGCCTCAAAATTGAGTTTTAAATTATTAGAACTTGGCAGAATTGTTCCGTTTTTAATAAACCGAACGCTTGGCTTTATCTCATCAAAGGATATTTTCTCGGTGTAATTCTCACTTAACTTTCCACCGTATTCACTTTCTATTCCCTGAAAAACTTCCAGCAAGAGTTCCCCTGTAAGCTTTTGCAAATCCACAACTGGCTCAGGCTCTATGATGACAACTTCTTCAGGCTCTTCAACCACTGCACTGTCTAAAGCCACAGCCGAAGTATCAATAGTTACAACTGATTCCACTGGCTCTGGAGCAATTTCTGCAGGTTTTTGAACGGGTACTTCATTACTAAAATAAACTTTCAACACATTTCCTTGTACAGAAAACTTTAAATTATTAGTGTTTTGAATGGCAACCAATCCTTTAAAATCTTGTCCTTTTTCTAAGGGTTCCGAAAAATTAATAGACACCGTTTGATTATCTCCTTCTTGAATTTCTGTCTTAACCACTTTAAACTCTTTCAATGCCGTAATCGGGAAATCGATAGTCCCTTTTTGATCGATATCAAAATCACTTCCGTCGTATTTTATCTCCAAATTGCTCTTAGATTCCAATCGTTGAATGCTGTCAATTATGAACTTGAATTCTTTTCCAACTACATTGGTTTTTTCGAAAATAATTTTCAAATCGCTTCCGTTATGCTCAGCTTCTATCAATTTTTTAGCAGTTTCCAAATCGATATTATCTGCTGTTTTGAGTACCGCATTCAAGTATTGATATTCTTGGCTGTAGGATTGAACATCTAGAGTATTAACAACAAAATCCTGCTTTATAGTTTTTACCGTAAAGTTGAAATTGGATAGTGTTTTATCTTTATCGGCAACCTTTGGATTCAGTTGATCCAAATGCAAAGTCACTTGATATTCCGTGCCCGATTCCAGCTTTTTTTCGGGAATAAAAGCAATCGTATTGCTCGAAAGCGCAATTACTTTTCCGTCTACACTAGGAGAAATAGTAAACAAATCGTTATCTAAAACCTCATTGACTTTCCATTCTTTTTTATCAAAAGCCAAAACTACCCTAATATCAGATTCTGAAGAGACAATTCCTCCCGTAAAACTGACGATAAACTCTTTGAATAATGAAAAATCTGAATTAAAATCGGCGGCTGATTTTCTGCCACACGCTTGAAACAAAAAAAACACACAAAACACGTAAATTAATCCTTTTGTTTTCACTTTTAGCTAGAGTTAATGGGTTATAAATTAAATTATTGCAACATCTCACAAGTAACACCAAAACTAGGATGTTACGGATATATTGTAGTAAATGTAGAATAATTAATTTATTATTTTAAGAAGAAAATTCTTTGAGAGGAAATTATTTTTTAAAGGTATTTTTCAGGAGCTAATCCAGCTATTCGTTACAATCTTATATGCCGTCCCGAAGTTTCGGGATTGGCACATAAGGATTTTCACTGCTATCTGGGCTAGAGAACATCTTGAATACTCTACTTCCTTCTCTCAGCAAAAAATCGTTTCATCAAATCAGCGGCTTCATTAGCCATGATTCCTTGTACCACAGTAGTTTTAGGATGCAATCTAGTTCCTAGAGTAATAAAACCGCGTTGGTCATCACGAGCGCCAAAAACAATTTTCGAAATTTGACTCCAATATAAAGCTCCAGCACACATCTGGCAAGGCTCCAGTGTTACGTAAAGTGTACAACCTGTTAAATATTTCCCGCCAAGATAATTTGCAGCAGCAGTGATGGTTTGCATTTCAGCATGAGCCGTGACATCATGAAGTAATTCGGTCAAATTATGACTTCGAGCAATGACTTTATTATCAATGACAATTAGCGCTCCAACAGGAATTTCCCCTTTTTCAAAAGCCATTTCGGCTTCCTGCAACGCTTTCTTCATAAAGTATTCGTCCGTAAATATGTTTTCCATAAAACAAAAATACACTTTTGAAGTAATTTTTATTACTTTTAAAAT
Source organism: Flavobacterium sp. GNP010 (assembly GCF_056428945.1). NCBI lineage: Bacteria > Pseudomonadati > Bacteroidota > Flavobacteriia > Flavobacteriales > Flavobacteriaceae > Flavobacterium > Flavobacterium sp. GNP010. Next base: position 18,773 of record NZ_JBWJVK010000040.1, read on the forward strand.
CAGAAACACATTGTATGGAAAGAAAATATAAAATCGCAATTCCCGAACCTTGCCAGGAGGATTGGAACAAAATGAGTCCAAATGACCAAGGTCGTTTTTGTATGAGTTGCGCTAAAACTGTTATTGATTTTACTGCAATGCTACCCGAAGAAGTGCAGCATTTTTTCATCCAAAATCAAAGCCAGAATATCTGTGGTAGAATGAAAAAATCGCAATTAGATTCCTTGACTATTCAAATCCCGAGTCATGTACTTTATAAGCAAACTCAGTATCACAAAATGTTTTTATTAGCACTGTTCATCACAATGGGAACCACTTTGTTTAGTTGTGCCGATAAAAATGGCAACAAACAAAAAATCGATGCTGTTGAAGTGGTTAAAGACACCACAAAAGCATCTCAAATAACTCTTGGGATGATGTTGCCAGAAAAAAATAATACACATAACCATGTGCAACCTCCTGGACCTGCAACCAAGGTAAATAATGTAAAATTTATAAATCCCCAAAAAACTGCTTGCGAAGAAACAACAAAGAACGAGACTGTTGCGGAAGATGTAATTTACAACGGAGGTATCGGTTTCGAATTCCCTGCGGAATACAAAGGCGGGATTGAAAAATTTTATGCTTTTTTTAAAGAGGAGTTTAAACAACCAGAAAATATAAAAAATAACATTACCGAAATCTCAATCTCATTCGTTATTGATAAAGACGGCTCATTAACCTATGTCAAACCAAAATCGGAAATTGAAGTGGCTTTAGAAAATGAAATTGTTAGAGTTTTGAAATTATGTCCTAGATGGAAACCAGGTGAACAAAATGGTAAAAAAATAAGAACATTATACACTGAATCTATTTCTTTGATCTAAACAAAATAATTTTGACAAAACGTATTTAGCATAACTAATTACAATTGTTTCAAAAAGCAACCAATCTGGATTTAGTTGACCCATTTAATTACCTACTTGTAAAATAAGATAGGTACTAGAATCGTCTAAAATTGAAAAAAGATTCCATTTTAAAATCGTAAATTCGCTTTTTATAGAACAATGAAAAACAGTTTACTTTCAAACATCAATAACCCAACCGATTTACGCTTGCTTGACGAAACCCAACTTCCTCAAGTTGCTCAGGAAATACGCGATTTTATCATCGATATTGTGGCCGTAAAAGAAGGACATCTTGGCGCTAGTTTAGGCGTTGTAGAACTGACCATTGCCTTGCATTATGTTTTTGACACCCCAAACGATTTATTGATTTGGGATGTGGGCCATCAAGCCTATGGCCATAAAATACTGACCGGTCGAAGAGAAAATTTTCATACCAATCGTCAACTCGGAGGAATTTCTGGTTTCCCAAAAAGAAGTGAAAGTGTTTATGATACTTTTGGCGTAGGCCACTCCTCAACTTCTATTTCGGCAGCACTCGGAATGGCAATTGCTTCTAATTTGAAAGGCGAGTTCAGCAAACACCACATTGCTATCATTGGTGACGCATCTATCGCTTCAGGTATGGCTTTTGAAGGGTTGAATCACGCGGGTGTTACTGATGCCAATTTACTCGTAATTCTAAATGATAACTCTATCGGTATTGACCCAAGTGTAGGTGCCTTGAAACAATACCTCACTGCGGTAAAAGAGGGGAAAAACCCAAGGCAAAACAACATGATTAAGTCCTTGAACTTTGATTACTCGGGGCCCATTGACGGTCATGATCTTTTTGCTGTGATAAAGGAATTAAAGCGTTTGCAAAAGATAAAAGGTCCTAAATTTTTACATTTAATTACCACCAAAGGAAAAGGTCTGCAACAAGCCGAAGAGGATCAAGTAAAATACCACGCGCCTGGCAAATTTGATGCAGCAACCGGGGAAATAATTTCAAAACAAGAAGAAAATTTACCTCCAAAATACCAAGATGTTTTTGGTTTGACCGTTTTGGACTTGGCTCGAAAAAACGAAAAAATAATAGGAATTACACCTGCAATGCCTTCTGGTAGTTCGTTGAAATTTATGATGGATGCGTTGCCAGAACGTGCTTTTGATGTAGGTATTGCAGAGCAACACGCTGTAACTTTGGCCGCTGGTATGGCAACACAAGGCATGATCGTTTATTGCAACATTTACTCTACTTTTCTACAAAGAGCTTATGACCAAATTATTCATGATGTGGCTTTACAAAATCTTCCCGTAATTTTTTGTTTGGACAGAGCTGGATTAGTGGGCGAAGACGGAGCCACGCACCACGGTGTTTTCGATTTAGCCTATTTGCGTTGCATTCCTAACATGATTATTTATGCTCCAATAAATGAAACCGCCTTGCAAAATATTTTATATACTGCTCAATTAGGATTAGATCATCCTATAGCAATTCGCTATCCGAGAGGTCGTGGAGTCATTCAAGATTGGCAAACACAACATCTAGGCAAATATGAAAAAATAGCAATTGGAAAAAGTATTTGCATAAAACAAGGTTCGAAAATTGCTGTGTTATCCAATGGAACGATTGGGAACAATGTCTCTTTGGCTATAGCCAAAATAAAACATCCAGAAACAATTGCACATTATGATTTTCCGTTTGTCAAACCTCTAGATGAAAGCGCTCTTCATGTCATTTTTAAAACCTATCCCGCTATTATTACAATTGAAGATGGTACTGTAAAAGGTGGTTTTGGGAGTGCAATTCTCGAGTTTGCAGCTCAACATCAATATGCAACAACAGTGAGGATTTTGGGTATTCCTGATGAATTTATAGAACATGGAACAGTAGCTGAGCTGCAACATTATTGTGGAATTGACGTTAATAGCCTTGAGCAACTCTTTTCAAGTTTTTAAAATAATTATTTTA
>NZ_JBWJVK010000041.1:0-20130 GCF_056428945.1 Flavobacterium sp. GNP010
AAAAAATTGATTTTTGGAATTTAAATTGCTATTTCATTAATCATTCATAGAAATCAAGAACTCCTCATTAGTTCTCGTTTGTTTGAAACGATCATTTATTAAAGTCATTGCTTCTACTGGATTCATATCCGAAAGCATTTTACGCATAATCCACATGCGTTGCAAGGTTTTCTGATCCAATAACATATCATCACGTCTAGTACTTGAAGAAGTCAAATCAATTGCAGGAAAAATACGTTTGTTTGCAATTTTTCTGTCTAATTGCAATTCCATATTACCAGTACCTTTGAATTCCTCAAAAATAACTTCATCCATTTTAGAACCTGTTTCTGTCAATGCAGTAGCAATAATACTTAATGAACCGCCATTTTCTACATTACGAGCTGCTCCAAAGAAACGTTTGGGTTTTTGCAAAGCATTGGCATCCACACCTCCACTTAATACTTTTCCAGAAGCTGGCTGAACGGTGTTGTACGCTCTGGCCAAACGTGTAATTGAATCGAGTAAGATCACTACATCATGACCACATTCAACCAAACGTTTTGCTTTTTCAAGAACGATATTCGCAATTTTTACATGCTCTTGTGGTTCTCTATCAAAAGTAGAAGCGATTACTTCACCACGCACACTGCGTTGCATATCAGTAACTTCCTCTGGACGTTCGTCAATCAATAAAACAATTAAATACACTTCAGGATGATTGGCAGCAATTGCATTTGCAATTTCCTTCAGCAACATCGTTTTACCCGTTTTTGGTTGTGCCACAATCATTCCGCGCTGTCCTTTTCCTATTGGTGAGAACAAATCGATGATTCTGGTGGAAATAGTACTTTGTTTTTCGGCTAATCTAAATTTTTCAGAAGGAAACACAGGAGTCAAATGCTCGAATGAAACTCTATCACGTACCACTTGAGGATCGTGTCCATTTATTTTTAAAACTCTAACTAATGGAAAAAATTTCTCTCCTTCTTTTGGTGGACGAACCACTCCTTTAACGGTGTCTCCAGTTTTAAGACCAAACAATCTAATTTGAGATGTCGATAAGTAAATATCATCTGGAGATGCCAAATAATTATAATCCGAAGAACGCAAGAAACCATAACCATCAGGCATCATTTCAAGAACACCTTCACTTTCTATAATTCCGTCAAATTCAAAATCAGAAGCTGCAAAATTACTTTTCTTATTTTTAAAATTTGGATTTTGATTCCCGTTACCATTTCCATTTCCATTTTGATTTGGATTTTGGTTCGGATTCTGATTTGGATTTTGCTTGTGTAATTGGTTTGGGTTTATCTTTTTTACTGGAGCAGCAGGAGCCTCAGTTTTTTCTTCAGTTGCGATGTCTGCAACAATCACAGTATCTGTGTTTGCTTCATTCACCTCTTCTTTATCCTTTTTTAAAGCAATTTTTTTCTCATAAGCTGATTTATTAAACTTAATAACTTTGCCTACTTTCTTTTCATTTACATTCGATTCCGCTTTAGGAGCAGCTTCTTCATTTGAAATAGGCTCAATCACAGCATTATTTTCAACTAAATCAGTTGTTTCAATTTCGTCTTTTTCAAAAAGAGTATTTGTTGTTTTTTTCTGAATCAATGCTTTTTTGACGGGAACTATTCTAACTCTTTTGGGCTTGTCGTCATCAAGACTCTCGTCCTTTTTTGTATTTGATGCAGCATCAACGGCAACCACTTGATGTTCTAAAATTTGACTGATTAAAGTCTCCTTTTTTACACCATTAAATTTTATGGTTTTAGCTGACTTAGCTATTTCTTGAAGCTCAGAAAGCTTCATTTCTTTTAATGCAGAAATATCAAACATGAATGTTCTATGAGTTTAATTAATTTTTGGGAAATAATGTAAAGATGGGTAGTGAACTTTATTTTGAATCAACCGCAGTATGAAGTGCTTACGGTATTATGATGCAATAATACGAATAAAATTTAATCAGACAATAGTATTTATTAAAAAGAAAATATATTTTTGTAAAAGATATTTAACAAATGATACAACGAATTCAGACTCTATATTTATTACTTGCTTTTGTTACAACTAGCATTTTACTTTTTTTTATTCCGCTTTGGATTTTAAAAGATGGTACAGAATTCTATTTCATGCAAAGCCAAGCGTATACCATAATATTAGGCCTAAGTACTGCATTGACCTTGTTAAGTGTTGTTTCCTATAAAAAAAGACAAAATCAGTTTGTTGTTGGCAGATTGAATATCATATTAAATTTGATTTTATTAGGATTGTTTGTATATCGTTCACTAAATCTATCTGGAGAGACACCTGCTGTTTCGGAGAAAGGTATTGGGATGTTTCTACCTGTACTTGCTATCGTATTTTTAGTTTTGGCTAATAAGGCGATCAAAAAGGATGAAGATCTTGTAAAATCTGTGGACAGATTGAGGTAAACCTATAAACTTTAGTTTATTAGTGCGAAGGAAACCCGAATGTAACAATTCGGGTTTTTTTGTGTCTTATCGTTGTCAATTGTTAAAAAAAGGATAAAAGTCTTATAAAACGATTTTGTCTGTTTTTTTTTATAACTTTGAATTTACGAATATCACTATGCTACAAAAAACTAGAATTCACCTTGCCGATGATCATCAAATTCTTATTGATGGCATTCGTACACTTCTAAACACCGTAACCGATTTTGAAGTAGTAGGCCACTCTCTCAACGGAAGCACTATTTTTAAAGAAGTCACACAAAACAAATCGGATATATTAATATTGGATATAAACATGCCAGAAAAAGATGGTATTGAAGTGATCAAGGAATTTGTAGCAAAAGGATTTCCTTGTAAAGTACTTATTTTATCCAGTCATGACGATTTAAGAATCATAAAGGAAGTCATGAAATTAGGTTGCAGTGGCTATTTGACAAAAAAATGCGCTGGCGAAAACATCGTTGAAGCCATACATGCTGTTTCAAGAGGTGAAGAATATTTTTGTAAAGCGGTTCGAGAAAAAATATTTAATTCCGTTACAAAAGACAATTTAAAATTAATTAAAAATATTACAGTAGCGCATCCAATTTTAACAGATCGAGAGCTGGAAATTATCAAACTAATAGCACTTGAATACAGCGGTAAAGAAATAAGTGATCAACTGTTTATAAGCATGAATACCGTAGAAACGCACCGTAAAAATATAATGAAAAAGCTTGACGCAAAAAACTCAATCAGTTTGGTTAAATACGCACTGAAAAACAAATTAATAAAATCATAAGCATACTATTATGAAAACCTTTTAAGCACTTACCTTAAAAGAAATATTTAGCAAATAATTACAGTATTTATGCCGTATAAATCTATTTTTGTAGTTTTAGTTTTAGTGCTTAATTTCTCGGGAATTATAGTTCTAAAACCTGAAAAACCGCCTCAAAAAAGTGCAGTTGTTCTACTTGCCAAAGAAGCAAATGAGCTTATGAAAGTAGGTGATTATGAAAAATCACTAATCAAATCAAGACTTGCCCTGCAACAAGCTATAGCATTAAAAGACGATAATTTAATAGCTGGAACTTACAATACAATTGCAGCAAATTTTGACCAATTAGCTGAATGTGACAAAGCGTATTTCTATTATTTAAAAGCATTAACGTACTGCAACAAAACCAATAACAATGTTTTAAAAAATTGGATTAATAATAATCTGGGAAACATCTATTGTTTTGATAAAAAACAATACGAAAAGGGCATTTACCACTACAAAAAATCACTAGAGTACAGCACAAAAATTCATGATTCTATCCAAATAGTTTTTACAAAACTAAATATAACTTGGGCTTACTTTGATATTGGTCGCTACGATAAAGGATATCCGTATTTACAGTATGTTAATAAATATCATGAAAAATACGGAGATAAATCTACCATTGTTGCACTAAACATGATAAATGGCATGTATCACAATCACAAAAATAACATACAAAAAGCATCTTTTTTTTTCCAAAATGCAATCAAACTAGGGAAAGAAGGAGATGAAAAATCAGACTTATCATACTCTTACCACGAATATTCAAAATTTTTACAAAAAAATAAAGACTATGAACATGCGTATCAAAATCTTGCACTTTTCAATGAGTTAACCACTGCCTTAAACATCGAGGAAAAGTTAAATAAGGCAACCGTAGCAGGAATAAATCTCGAAATAGATGAATATAAAAGAGAAATAGATAAAATAGGAAACGAATACAAAACCAAAGAATCCTTACTACTTCAAGAGCAATCAAAAAATAAAAAAATTTTAATACTGTTAATTCTTATTTTATTCTTTTTCTTTTTCCTTTTTTATATTTTCTCAGAGAACTTAAAACTTAAACAAAAAAACAAGATTAAAAATATACAGAATCAATTACAGCAACATACGATTAATGCCTCCATCAACGGACAAGAATTAGAACGAAAAAAAATTGCATCATTTTTACATGACAACATAAGTGCATTGCTGTCCTCTGCAGGACTACATCTAAATGCGTTTACCTCTACTCATAAGACTGATGCTGATGAGATCACAAAAACTAAATCTATTTTAAAAGAAGCACACGATCAAATTAGAGATTTATCACATGAATTAATGCCAACGCTTTTATCTCGTTTTGGTTTATTTTATGCTCTAGAAGATTTATGCGAAAAAAATTCTAATTCTGTACTTGAATTTAAATGTACGATGGTAGTGCCTACGACAACGCGCTACAATGAAAATTTTGAGATGAAAATGTACTTTATTACTATGGAACTTATCAATAACATCCTAAAACATAGTGGTGCAACTCAAGGATATTTAACAATTAAAGAAAATAATAAAATACTCCAAATCACTATTGAAGATAATGGAAAAGGATTCGACACTGCTACGTTTTATATTTTAGAAGGTTTTGGAATTAACCAAATTAAAGCCCGCATCAAAGCGTTAAAAGGAACTATTAAAATTAATTCCCAAATCAATTTAGGAACAACTATACTACTTAACATACCAATAACGTATCAGCAAAAAAGAACTACGTCCGCTTTTCCATCTCAATAATTTCCATATCCTTTATTTTGTCGCCATCAATTACAAATCGTAGCATCGTACGCACATGGTGAAAACCACTTTTTCCTGCCGCTCCAGGATTCATATGCAACAAATTATGCTTTTTATCAAACATCACTTTCAAGATGTGTGAATGTCCGCAAATAAATAACTTGGGAGGATTTATCTCCATCTCTGTTCTAATATTTGGATTGTATTTCCCCGGATAACCGCCAATATGGGTAATCCAAACATCGACTCCTTCACACATAAAACGATTGTGCAACGGAAATTCCATTCGGGCCGTAGCATCGTCAATATTCCCATACACACAACGAAACGGTTTTAGCTTTTTTATCGCATCGGTCACGGCCAAATTGCCAATATCACCTGCATGCCAAACCTCATCAGCTTGAGCTACATATTTCAAAATCGTATGGTCAATATGACTGTGCGTATCAGATAGCAGAAGTATTTTTTTCAAAGTGTTTTTTTTAGGAGCAATTTGCTTCGCCAGTTCGCTTCGCTCGTGTCCAGCTATCCGTTTCAATCTGTATTGTTTTTAAAATAAAAACAATACAGGATTTTCACTGCTATCTGGGCTAGGGTTTTGCGGTAAAAATAAACATTCGAATTCCAAATAAAAAATGAAATCGAAACTTAACAAAGTTTGCACCTGCGCGACTTCGTGGCAAAAAAATTAATAAGTATCTTTGTGACTTCAAAAAAAGACAGTTGAGATATTTCATAAAATTAGCATACAACGGAACCCAATATCACGGTTGGCAATACCAGCCAAACGCTGCATCTGTTCAGGAAACAATGAACAAAGCGTTTTCGGTGCTATTGAATTCAACTATCAACCTTATGGGAGCCGGTAGAACCGATACAGGAGTTCATGCAAAGGAAATGTATGCCCATTTTGATTTTGAAACGCCTATTGATGTGGCACGTTTAGTACATAAACTAAACTCCTACTTGCCAAAAGATATTGTGGTTTATGACATTATTCCAATTCATGACCAAGCACACTCCCGTTTTGATGCAACCAAAAGAACCTACGAATATCATATCAATACTTTTAAGGATGCTTTCAGACAGGAACACAGTTGGTATTTTCATCAACCATTAGATATTAATGTAATGAATGAAGCGGCCAAACTATTATTTAAACACACTGATTTTCAGTGTTTTTCTAAAGTAAACACCGATGTCAATACTTTTGACTGTACTATCTTTGAGGCGTATTGGAAGCAAGACAACGGTAATTTGATTTTTACCATTTCGGCCAATCGTTTTTTGCGCAATATGGTGCGTGCCATTGTGGGAACTTTAGTCAACATAGGATTACACAAGATTACATTAGCTGATTTTTCAGCAATTATAGAAAGTAAAAACAGAGATAAAGCAGGTTTTTCGGTACCGGCACATGGTTTATATTTAACCAAAATAGAATACAATTATTTATAGCCTCAGGCTGTAAGCTTAACGCATTATGCCTAAAGCATAAGGCTTAAAGAAAAAACATGAAAGCAAAAGCATTTGATACGCGATTATTCAAACGAATATTAAAATTTACAAAACCTTACAAATGGCGTTTTAATGGTGTGATTATTTTCGCCATTTCATTGTCAATATTTGCAGCCTTGCGTCCTTATTTATTGAAACAAACTGTAGATGGATACATTGCAACTGAAGATAAACAAGGATTGTTACTGTACGTAGTTTTGATGGGAATCGTACTTTTATTCGAAGTGTTTTCTCAATTTTACTTCGTGTTTTGGGCGAACTGGCTCGGTCAGGATATTGTAAAAGACATTCGAACGAAACTGTTTCAACACATTTTGAGTTTCCGAATGAAATATTTTGATCACGTTCCGGTGGGTCAACTTGTAACACGATCGGTTTCGGATATCGAATCTATTGCTCGGATTTTCAGCCAAGGTTTATTCATGATTATTAGTGATTTGATGAAAATGGTTGTGGTTCTGGCATTCATGTTTTATATGAACTGGACCTTAACCTGGATTGTGATTGTGGCTATGCCTATCCTGGTCTTTTTCACCCGAATCTTTCAAAAGAAAATGCAAGTTGCTTTTGAGGAAGTGCGTACTCAAATTGCCAATATGAACTCCTTTGTGCAGGAACGAGTAACCGGAATGAAGATTGTGCAACTCTTTAATCGTGAAAAAATTGAATACGAAAAGTTCAAACAAATCAACAACAAACACAAAACTGCTTGGATTAAAACGATCCTTTATAACTCCATATTTTTTCCTATTGCTGATATTATTTCGTCTTTAACACTTGGTTTTATTGTGCTTTATGGCGGAATAAAAATATTAAACGGAGATACTTTTACCACTTTTGGAGATTTATTTTCGTACACCATGTTCATCGGAATGTTGTTCAACCCTTTGCGCCAAATTGCAGATAAATTCAACGAAATGCAACTGGGCATGATTGCAGCAAACCGCGTTTTTGATATTTTAGATACCGAAGATCAAATTCAAGATACCGGAATTATTGAAGCACCTATCTTTAAAGGAGATATCCGATTTGAAAAAGTCCGTTTTGGCTATATTCCGGATGAAGAGGTGATAAAAGGAATTGATTTAGAGGTAAATGCTGGTCAAACAATTGCCATTGTAGGTTCGACAGGTGCTGGTAAATCAACAATTATAAACTTACTAAACCGTTTTTATGAAATTAACAGTGGGTCTATTTTTATTGACAATCAAAATATTGAGAATTATACATTAAGTTCCTTACGAAAACAAATTGCAGTTGTCCTACAAGATGTTTTCCTTTTTGCAGACACCATTTTTAACAATATTACTTTAAATAATGATGAAATTAGTAGAGAACAAGTCTTGGCTGCAGCCAAAAAAATAGGCGTGCACGATTTCATCATGAGCTTACCCGATAATTATGATTTTGATGTAAAAGAACGCGGAGTTATGCTCTCATCTGGGCAACGCCAGTTGATCGCTTTTTTGAGAGCGTATGTAAGCAATCCAAGTATTTTAATTCTTGACGAAGCCACTTCATCAATTGATACCTATTCTGAGGAATTAATTCAACGTGCGACGGAAACCATAACAAAAGGCAGAACATCGATTGTAATTGCGCATCGATTGGCAACTATTGTGAATGCTGATAAAATTGTGGTAATGGATAAAGGTCTTGTCGTAGAACAAGGAACGCATCAAGAATTGATAAACCGTGAAAACGGGTATTATAAGAATTTATATGACTCTCAGTTTTCGGTAGCGAACTAAAAATTAATTAAACGAACCTATTAATACCATCAAATTAACTTTTCCGTTTATGAAAAAAATTTGTTTTTGTCTATTAATCCTGATGGCTCATTCTTGCATTCCAGTAAAAATTGCGCCGATTATCAAAGGAGAAAAAATAGCAAATGCAAAAAAATTTAAAAAGGATCTTCCAAATTGTAATGGATTCATTTTTGAAGACACAAAAAATGCTGCTGAGTTTTACAATTTTATGAATGCAAAATATGATTTGAATCATACAAATGTTGAGTCGAATATTCCAATTACTATCAATAATAAAATCTACTATTTATCCTTTTTTGAACGAGAGAGAACCACAAAAACAGTAAATTTAATACCCTTTGCAGTTGATGCAGCATTAAGCGCCAAGGGCAATGATCCTATCCTTGATGGCCTTTATACCTCCAGAAATGGCTATTGGTACATCATTATTAGCGTTAGAGACGCCGAGCTTAAAGATTGTTTGGATTCTAATTATCCGCAGCAACAAGATGTATTTCTTCATTTAAAAAAATTAAAAGAGGAGTATTTTTCAACCAGCAATTATATCGAAGCTTATTTAAAAATGAAATAATACTTCAGTACAACTTATGCTTTCTAATAAACTAGACAAACGGCATTTTTTTTTAAAATAAATCCTTAATTTTGCTACATAAAAGCTAAAAAACAAACTGTAAAATAACAATAATAAGATTAATTGCATTTTACTAAAAATAAAAAACAAATAAAATTAAAAAATGAAATACGACATTATAGTTTTAGGAAGTGGTCCAGGCGGATATGTTACAGCGATTAGAGCATCACAATTAGGCTTTAAAGTAGCCGTAATAGAGAAAGAAAACTTAGGAGGTGTATGCTTAAATTGGGGATGTATCCCAACGAAAGCATTACTAAAATCAGCTCAAGTTTTTGATTATTTAAAACACGCTTCTGATTATGGATTGACTGTTTCATCATTTGACAAAGATTTCTCAGCTGTAGTACAACGCAGTCGTTCTGTTGCTGATGGAATGAGCAAAGGAGTTCAATTCCTAATGAAAAAAAATAAAATTGACGTAATTGATGGTTTTGGAAAACTAAAACCAGGAAAGAAAATTGATGTTACTGCCAAAGACAATACGGTTACAGAATATAGTGCAGACCATATTATAATTGCTACTGGAGCTCGCTCTCGTGAATTGCCAAATTTACCTCAAGATGATGTAAAAGTGATTGGTTATAGAAAAGCAATGACACTGGCAACCCAACCAAAATCAATGATTATTGTAGGTTCTGGCGCTATTGGAGTTGAGTTTGCACACTTCTACAATTCTATGGGAACTGAAGTAACCATTGTAGAATTTATGCCAAATATAGTTCCCGTTGAAGACGAAGACATTTCGAAACAAATGGAGCGTTCTTTGAAAAAAGCAGGAATCAAAATCATGACAAACTCGTCTGTTGAGAGAATTGATACTTCTGGAGCAGGTGTAAAAGCATTTGTGAAAACGGCAAAAGGAGAAGAAGTTCTAGAAGCAGAGATCTTACTTTCGGCTGTTGGAATCAAAACCAACATTGAAAACATTGGATTAGAAGAAGTAGGAATCGCTACTGATAAAGATAAAATTTTGGTAAATGCCTACAACCAAACAAACATTCCAGGATATTACGCTATTGGTGATGTTACGCCAGGACAAGCGCTAGCACACGTAGCATCTGCAGAAGGAATTAATTGTGTAGAAAAAATCGCGGGACTTCATGTAGAACCTATCGACTACGGAAACGTACCCGGTTGTACGTATGCAACTCCAGAAATTGCCTCAGTTGGTTTGACTGAAAAACAAGCTAAAGAAAAAGGATACGAATTAAAGATTGGTAAATTCCCATTCTCGGCATCTGGAAAAGCAAAAGCCTCAGGAACACCTGATGGTTTTGTAAAAGTAATTTTTGATGCAAAATATGGTGAATGGTTGGGTTGTCACATGATTGGAGCAGGAGTTACAGATATGATTGCTGAAGCAGTTGTAGCGCGTAAACTGGAAACTACTGGACATGAAATCCTAAAAGCAATTCACCCACACCCTACCATGAGCGAAGCAGTTATGGAAGCGGTTGCGGATGCATATGGCGAAGTTATACATTTATAGATTTCAACTTTTGGGTTACTTGGCCAATTCTATCTTTTAGGCTCAGTAACGATTTTTGATTTCAGATTTATTAATCCGATTGGTGTACACCAATCGGATTTTTTTATGGCATTTAAATAAGGAATACAGTACATATTCTTTTCAAATCCAATATGGCGAAGTATCAATACTTAGTATGTTATTAAGCTTAATTTTCAATTTAAGTATTGGTTTTCAAACTGTTAATCTAAAAATTATGAAACTTTTTTACAGAATTACATAACAACATAAGTCCTTATAATTCAGTAATTTGACTAAATGAAAATAGTAAATCAAACACAGAAAAATTTCTTTATCTAACTATTTAAATAAAAGTCTATGAAAAATATTTATTTGAATGCTGAAACAATTAGCGATGTTTTTAACGGACTTGAAAATTCATTTAGTGCTATTTTAAACTCAACTGATAACGATTTTAAACTAAACTTAAATACTAATTTAATAAAAGGGCAAATTCAAGGAATTACTTTTATAAATGGCATTACTGCTGTTCAGGTTGAGATGAAATTTTTTGATGATGTAATGCTAAGTATGGAATCTTTAGGCACCTCATCAATTGTATTTGCTTACTGTGATGGCGATCATTTCAAACACAGTTTTGGCAGTTCAGGTCAGCATATAAGCATTAGAAAACACCATTCTGCAGTGATCAATAGCAATCGAAGTATCAATACGGTCTTGCATTTTCATAAAAATTCAACTGTTCAGTTCTCACTAATTAAAGTTGAAATTGGAAATGTAGGAAAAACAGTCAATGATTCTTTACTGTATAATTTGAAAAAAACTTTTTTGAATAAACAAACCAATTACTGCTATAATGGGCTACAAAACATTAAAATTGCAGAAAAATTAAGATTTTTAAAAACTATTACAGCTCCGGGAATGGTAGGACATATTCTAAAAAAAGACTGTATTCAATCGATATTAGAAATGGAAATAAATGACAATACTGCTGCGTTGCAAAAGTTATCAAATTCCATCAATCGTTCGGCTTTGAACCAAATCAATGAAATAAAAAAAATATATAATTTTATCAAACCCTATGCTATTGGTTCTGTATATCATAAACTAATGCCTTCTAAAAATAAAATTTTGATCAAACCCATTTTAGAAGAAAATTAGATACTTGGTTCACTTTTTGTCAATAAAAAAAATCTACTTGTAATATTTTAATCTCCAACCTGTTTTGATTAGTTTCTCACCACGATATCTAAATAAAAATTTATTTTAAACACAAAGAACTCATTTTGTGGGAATTTAACATATTAACATTTATTTACAAATCAGGGTTTTGAACGTATTCAATTCTACTCTATCTTTGTTTTTAAGTGATTTTACTAGTTTAATTCTGAATATATTTTACCATCAATGAATATTGAATCCAACCGTTTTTCGAATATATTACATAAAAACCAAAATGAAAATTGGGTACGAGCGATTGACTCTTCAAAAATTATCAATTGGATTGATGATTTGTTCAAAATATTATTTCCCGAGAAGGCTCTTGAAACTATCCATATCGAATTACTGTTGGATCAAAATAAAGCCAACTTTATTGCAATTCTTTCAGAAATTGTAAAAGATAAAACGGCCAATGAAATTTTAGATGATGCCGAAGCTTTTTACACAAGGTTACCCAGTTTGTATAATGCTATGCAAAAAGATGCGCAAGCGATTCTAGATACTGATCCTGCAGCAGACTGTATTCAGGAAATAATCAACTCCTATCCTGGTTTTTTTGCTATAGAAGTCTATCGCATTGCCAATGCTATTGCATCTCGAACAGCTTGTCTGCTGCCGCGAATACTTACGGAATACGCACATAGCAAAACTGGAATTGACATTCACCCCAGTGCAACCATTGATGTTCCGTTCATGATAGATCATGGTACCGGAATTGTTATTGGTGAAACCACAATTATTGGGAAGTTTGTGAGTATTTATCAAGGTGTTACTTTGGGAGCTTTGCAAGTAGAAAAGAGCATGCAAGAGAAAAAACGCCATCCTACAGTTGAGGATCATGTTATTATTTATGCCAATGCAACGATTTTAGGCGGAAGTACCATTATAGGCAATCACAGTATTGTAGGCGGAAACACGTTTATTACCAAGAGCGTCAATCCGTACTCTTTTGTGATGCAATCCAATAAAAATACGGTTTTGAATCAACAAGAAATTAAAGACATCAATTTTTTCTCAATATAAATATTATGAAATACAACAACATACTCGAAACAATTGGCAATACTCCACATGTAAAAATTAATCGCTTATTTGGGGCCAACCATAATGTGTGGATTAAGCTCGAACGTGCTAATCCTGGCGCTAGTATCAAGGATAGAATTGCTCTAGCCATGATCGAAGATGCCGAAGAAAAAGGGCTACTAAAAAAAGGTGGAACCATCATTGAAGCTACTTCAGGGAATACAGGAATTGGACTAGCAATGGTAGCGGCAGTAAAAGGATATACCTTAATACTAGTTATGCCAGAATCGATGTCTATTGAACGTCGCCGACTCATGAGTTTGTACGGTGCAGAATTTGTTTTGACACCCCGAGAAAAAGGAATGAAAGGTGCTTTAGAAAAAGCTAAAGAATTAGTAAGCGAAATGCCTAATGCATGGTCTCCGCTACAATTTGAAAATCCTGCAAATATCGAAATCCATAAAAAAACAACCGCATTAGAAATTATAAAAGCATTTCCAGACGGTTTAGATTATATGATTACTGGCGTAGGAACTGGAGGTCATATTACGGGTTGTGCTGCAATTTTGAAACAACACTACCCCAACTTAAAAGTATTTGCAGTAGAACCTGAAGCGTCACCAGTTATTAGTGGAGGTGATCCTGCTCCTCACCCTATACAGGGAATTGGCGCTGGATTTATACCTGTAAACCTGCATACAGATTTACTTGATGGAACCATACAAGTGAGCAAGGACGAAGCCTTTGCCTATGCACAAAGAGCAGCTAAAGAGGAAGGAATGTTTATTGGAATCTCATCTGGGGCATCACTTGCTGCAGTGGCTAAAAAACTACCAGAAATCCCAGAAAATGCTAAGGTATTAACCTTTTGTTACGATACTGGAGAACATTATTTAAGCATTGAAGGTTTGTTTGTTTAAACGAAGAATTTATTAAACACCATTACTAGCTTGCAGTTTAATTCATCTTGCTAAATGTTACTAAATTACCTTAATTAAAAGCTATTTTATGTGAACCTAACGGATTTATAATTCTGTAAAGTCAAATTATTAAAAAATTACAATATTACTATTTGTTTAATTTATTGTTAAAAAAATTAAACAAATTAAATTTATGTATATATTTGTTAATCTTAATTTAAACAAAAATAATATTATGAAATTAGTAAAAACAATTAGCGCATTTGTACTTTTAGGAGCAATCGCAACTTCTTGTGGAGAAAAGAAACAAGCTGAATCAACAGAAATGGCAGACACTACTGCTGTCGCAGTAGACACAACAGTTGTTGAAGAAACTCCAAACATCGTAGGTGTAGCAGCTGGAAATGCTGATTTTTCAACACTTGTGGCAGCAGTTAAAGCCGCTGGGTTGGTAGAAACTTTAAGCAGCGAAGGACCTTTCACAGTATTTGCACCGAATAATGCAGCATTCGACAAACTACCTGCTGGAACTGTAGATGGTTTATTGAAACCAGAGAGTCTTGAAAAATTAAAAGCAGTTTTAACGTATCACGTAGTATCTGGTAAATTTGACGCTGCAACTGTAATTGATGCTATCAACAAAAACAACGGAAAATATACCGTTACTACTGTACAAGGTGGTAAAATTGTTTTAAGTTTGATGGATGGAAAAGTAATGCTAACGGATGCTAATGGTGGATCTGCAATGGTAGTACTTGCTGATGTATCTGCTTCAAACGGAGTAATACATGCTATTGATACAGTGGTTATGCCTAAATAATTTATTGCTTAATCGAAAACGCCGTTGCTATTAAGCAACGGCGTTTTTTTTTACCATTATGTCCCGTCCTGAAATAGCGATACACAATAAGTATCCTAATAGAAAACAACTTGGAAACAATTATTTTAAATGCTTTTCAAAGCCTCAATCAGCACATCAATATCCTCTTTTGTGTTGAAATGACTAAACGAAATGCGTAAACTTGGCTTTTTTAAATCATCGTCAGAAAGCATTTCGGCTAGAACATGTGATGGTTTTATGCTGCCAGACTGACAAGCACTTCCGCGAGAAACCGCAATTCCTTTCATGTCTAAATGAAACAGTAGCATCGCTGTTTTTGCTGGAGCAAAAGGTAATAGAACATTCAATATAGTATAAAATCCGTCTGGAGTACCATTGATTTTAAAATCTGGAAATTCAGTTTTGAGCTGGATGATCAAATAATTTTTTAACTCTGTAATATGATTCTGCTCCACTTCTAAGTTGGCATAGGAAAGTTCCAATGCTTTTGCCATACCCGCAATTTGGTGCAAGGCTTCGGTTCCAGCTCGCAGTCCTTTTTCTTGTTCCCCACCAAAAAACAACGGTTGTAAACCGGAATTTTTTCGAATATAAGCAAAACCAACTCCTTTTGGTCCATGAAATTTATGGGCGCTCGCCACAATAAAATCAACGGAAATCGATTGCAAATCAATATTCATTTTACCAATAGATTGAACGGTATCTGAATGAAACAAAACCTTATGCTCTTGACAAATACGACCAATTCGCTCTAAATCTAAGATAGTCCCAGTTTCATTATTAACGTGCATCAGACTTACAAGGGTTTTCATATCCTTTGAAAGTAACTCTACTAAATGCGTAATGTCTATTTCGCCATTGGGTTTAACATTCACATAATCAATTTGAATCCCAAACTCTTTTTCTAAAACTAACGCTGCGTATAAAACTGCATGGTGCTCTATTTTACTGGTAATAATTCGTTTTACCTGTAAATCTTTTACAGCAGAACGAAGAATCCAATTGTTGGCTTCTGTTCCGCATGAAGTAAAAATAATCTCCTGAGCAGTTGCATTGAGATTCTTTGCTATCGATTTTCTAGAAAGTTCCAATATATTTTTAGCGGCACGACCTAAACTATGAGTCGAAGATGGATTACCAAACTCTTCTGTCATAACTTTGCTCATTTCTTGGATCACTTCGGCACGAATAGCAGTTGTTGAAGCGTTATCGAGATATACTTTTTTCATACTTTTAAAATTAAAAAATTACTTTAAGACCTCTATTTCTGAAGAGACGACCTTAGATTTCCTGTGGAAAATAAACTTCTCATTAAAGATAATTATCGAAATGATTATCAGCCCATAGGAAAACAACTGAAGTGAAGTTACATCTTCATGATAATAAAATAGCGCTAATAGAAATCCAATAATGGGATTAATATAAATCATAATACCAACTGCAGACGAATTAATTCCCTTTAATGCGTACAAATTCAAAAACAATGGAATGATTGTAAAAAAGACTACAATTACTAATAAACAGCCATAAAATAATGGCTCTACAGGCAACAAGCCACTATGACTAGGATAAAATGGTAGCAAAATGACCGCAGTAAAAACCAATTGAATCGTTAGAACTAGAAATTTATCCAACTCCGTATTTTTTCTTTGGCTTACTAAATAAAGTGCATAAGTAGCTGCCGTAATCAAGCTGTAAAACAGATCTTCGAAATGATTGATAGACAATAAAATACAGCTAAAAAAGCTAATTAATACCGCAAACCATTGCCATTTACTCAATTTTTCTTTCAAAATGACAAAAGCAAATATAGTTGTCAAAATTGGACAAATCATGTAAGCCAGCGAAGCTGCTTTCACACTTATATGATTCATGACATAAATAAAAACAAACCAGTTTGAAGACAGTAGCACGCCACCCCCAAGCGTTAAAAAGACAACACTTTGTTTTTGTTTGATAGACAAACTCTTGAAATGATTCCAATTTTGCAACATTACACTACTCCTAAAAACTCCATTGATGAATACCATGAGTGCAACACTAAAAAAAACACGGTAAAATAAAATATCCAACGAAGCGTAATTATGTAGCGGTTTTAACGCTAAACTAAAAAAACCCCAGATAAAAAAAGCAGAAAAGGCAGCAAGATAATATTTGTTTATTCTCATTTAATACTAAAATTTTAGCAAAGATAATGATTTATACTCGCTTTGAATTCGACCAATCGCTACAAAACAAAAACGCTAACGCTATTATTTTTTAACATTTAAAAAAAAAATAAAAACCCAAAATCCTGTTAAAAAATCTAATTTTAAAGTAGAATTCAATTGGAACAAATTAAAAATTCTATTTTTGTTACAAATAGTATAAAAATGAAAAGAGTTGTAAGTATATTAATTTTGGCCATGTTTCTAAATGGTTGTGATGATGGAGATTTAATTCAAGAAGACATAAATTTTGAAAATGCAACCGCACAAAAATGCTCCGCCAATAACATAATTTATAAACTTAAAGATAGTGAAGCCCTTATTCTTGATGCCACAGGAATTATTTTTCCCGCTGAGACTACAATTCAAGAATTAGACATTAGCACAACCAACCGCGTGATCTATCGTTTTTATAACGGGACAGTTACTGCAGCTACACTTTGTGAATCAATACCACCAGCAACTCCAGTTGTTAGCAATCAATGGACAGCTGTTAGCGGAAAAATAGTAATCACAACCACTGCTGTAAAAACCACGAATCAAACTGATAACAGTACTAAAATTACTGGTTACAATCATAATATCACCTTTAAAAACATCACGTTCGATAAAGGGAATGGCACCCAAGTGTATGAGACATTTGCTTTTGGCGACTATGCAACCAGTACTAATTCATTGCCATTTGCTTTTACCAAAGTGCTAAAGCAATGTGCTACTTCCAAACAATTGTATGACAAGAACAGTAGTGAAGCGCTTATTCTTGACATTGAACCCAACCTAATTGTGAATGAAGCAACACCACTAAATACACCAAGAACAGGTTTAATAGGCGAAACTAAAAACAAACTTACCTACCGATTATTTTCTGGTTTATTGACTGATGATTACTTTTGCAAGACTACTTATCCTGCAACTCCAGCAATAACAGAAGAATGGATTGGAGTAACGGGTGTGGCAAATACGAGCGGAATAATTGAAGTTACAACTACTACTTTTGGAACAGGATTTAAGCATACCGTTGTACTTAAAAAAGTAAAAATGAAGAAAGGAAACAGCGATTTTATTTTAGGAGACAACTATATTTATGGCGAATTATTGACCACAAATTAAACTAAAAAAAAGCCAAATTTTTAGTCCAAAATCAACAGATTTTTGTGCAAAAAAAAGGTCTTATTTTTAAGTGATTTAATCCATTAAATCACTTAAAAATTAGACCTTTTTTTTGTGTTGTAAAGACGTGAAATTTGATTTACATCGCACTTTGTTTGATAAAAACTTCTGTTGCACCTTGACCATATTTTTGATAATTACCTTCTTGAAAAGCGATATTATCATAACGACCCAATAAGAAATCCAACTCTGCTTTCAGAATTCCTTCCCCCACACCGTGGATAAAAACAATCTTTGGAATGCGATTGCGTATGGCAAATTCTATATGTCGTTTGGCCGTTTCCGTTTGTAATGTTAGAATATCATAATTCGACATTCCGCGTTTGTTGGGCACTAACTTTTCGATGTGTAAATCAAACTCTGGGGCTGCAATTTCGTGCTTTGATTTCTTTTCTTTGACAAAATTACGTGGTTTTGGAATCTCTTTTTCTTTTGCAATTTCATCTACATTGATTCTTCTAATAGAATCTAGTAAGTTACTGGAATCGTTTATTTTAATCAACTCGTTGACAAGAAACGTCATCGTAAATCCATCCTCTGTTTCTACGGTAACATGCTTGTCATTGACTGACAACACTACTCCATTTATTGCTTCGTCAAGCACAGATACTTTATCTCCTTTATTAAACATTTTCGTCTTCTTTATCTTGATTTTTACTTGGTGTTTTGGCACTCAATTGCATCATTCCCATCATGAAAACAACAATAGCAATTACCATAATGAACACATTTTTTTCGGCACTCACCTGCTCATATAAAGCAATTGTAATCGCCACAACCATTATTGGAATTATAAACTTTCTCATCTTTTTACTTATCAGTTTTCAAAAGTAATGAATTTAAAATTGCATCAATTAGTATAGCAACCGTTTCTTATTTTTTTTGTAAAATTGTAAAAAGAAAAACCATTGAATTTAGATAAATACATGTTGCCCTGTTTAAGCAAAACGCTGTTCGGAATAGAGTGTTTGGGTTGTGGTTTTCAAAGAAGTTTTTTGCTCCTCATACAAGGAGATTTTGAAGGCGCTTTCAAGATGTATCCTGCCATTTTTACCACGCTTTTTTTTCTAGGAATTTTGGCTTTGAATTGGATTGATTCCAACCGAAATTTCAAAAAATTGATTATCGGTTCAGCACTACTAAATGGTGTTATAATGATTGTGGGGTATTATTTTAAACACTACTAATCCTAACTTTTTTTACAAACGTATTTATTTGATACGTGATAAAATATCATTCATCTTTTCGATTTGTACTTTTTGAATTTCTATTAATTCTTCTTGTTGGCGCATAATTAAATGATCCAGTTTTTCATGAAGCATTCTAATTTCAAGTTCTGATTTCAAATTTATCATATAATCTTTTTTGGCTCTTTCCCTGTCTTTTTCTTCCTGGCGATTTTGACTCATCATGATCACCGGTGCTTGCAATGCAGCAAGACATGATAATATCAAATTCAATAAAATAAAAGGATACGGATCAAACCCTTTATTCAGCAGCAAATAAATATTAGCCAAAATCCACAAAAAGATAAAAACACCAAAAAGGATTATGAATTTCCAGCTTCCGCCAAAAGCAGCTACCTGATCTGCTACTTTTTGACCTACAGTTCGAACACCAATTTCATCTTCAACTGTATTTACTAGAGACTTGTCCTCGTTTAGCGATCCAATTACTTTGGCTTCAAAATTAGACAACTCCCCTATTTCGACAACGAGGTAATTCGAAATATACTTTTCACGAAACATATTCAATTCTGAGATGGATAAAAACTTGCTTTCATCAAAATCAAGATACTCATTTTGAATTAGTGTCAAAATTGGGTTTCGTATCGCTTTACCAGCAATTCTATCCATTAAAGGAAATTCTTTTTTTGAAATGTCGCTGATGAAGGAAGTTTTGGATTTCATGAGATATGTTTATGGGCTAAAGTAAAAAAACGGTTTCATCCAAACTAATTATCGGCTCCTACATATTGAAAATAAAACAGATACAACTTTGCTTTCAAATTTCAATGGAATAAAAGCTGTATCCCAAATCTTTTTTCTCATTCATTTATTTAACAAAAATATCAAAAAATGCCCAATAGCTTTTAGAAGAAGATCTAAATATTTAGAAATACTTCAATACCTTTGCATTTCGTTTTAAAGCTCTAAAAATGTTATTTTATTTCCAAAATATTCACTGCTATTATTGTTGTTGCTGTTATTAAAATACTCGCTTCATCAAACAATCTTGAATCTTGAATATCAATTGTAAACCTAAAATCTGAGGTTTGCGCCTTAAGTTACTATACCG
>NZ_JBWJVK010000042.1:0-16790 GCF_056428945.1 Flavobacterium sp. GNP010
AAGAGGCCAAAGCAAAAGCTGATGCTGACGCCAAAGTTAAAGCAGACTCTGATGCGAAAGCTAAACTTGCTGCAGATGCAAAAGCGAAAGCCGATGCTGACGCCAAAGCTAAAGCAGACTCTGATGCGAAATCAAAATTAGAAGCTGACGCCAAAGCGAAAGCCGATGCCAAAGCAAAAGCTGATGCTGACGCCAAAGCCAAAGCAGACGCTGATGCGCAAGCTAAATTAGAAGCAGACGCCAAAGCGAAACTTGTCGCAGATGCAAAAGCCAAAGCCGATGCAGACGCCAAAGCAAAAGCTGATGCCGACTTAAAAGCAAAATTGGAAGCTGACGCTAAAGCGAAAGCAGACGCTGATGCGAAAGCTAAATTAGAAGCAGACGCCAAAGCGAAACTTGCTGCAGATGCAAAAGCTAAAGCTGATGCGAAAGCTAAATTAGAAGCAGACGCTAAAGCGAAACTTGCTGCAGATGCAAAAGCCAAAGCCGATGCTGATGCGAAAGCCAAATTAGAAGCAGACGCCAAAGCGAAACTTGCTGCAGATGCAAAAGCCAAAGTCGATGCTGATGCGAAAGCTAAATTAGAAGCAGACGCTAAAGCGAAATTGGCTGCAGATGCAAAAGCCAAAGCCGATGCAGAAGCGAAAGCCAAATTAGAAGCAGACGCCAAAGCAAAACTAGCTGCAGATGCAAAAGCCAAAGCAGACGCTGATGCGAAAGCCAAATTAGAAGCAGAGGCTAAAGCGAAACTTGCTGCAGATGCAAAAGCCAAAGCAGACGCTGATGCGAAAGCTAAAGCAGATGCTGACGCCTTATTGCTAGCAAGTACCAGAGTGAAGGATGAAAATGCAAAAACGATGGATAATGTAGCGAACGCATTAGAGAAAGATAGAAGAATACAGCAGCAATTGCTGACCCAATTAAATGAAAAAGTAAGTCAAAAACAAAAGGAGTTAAAAGAATTGAAAGATGAAAATGATTTAAATGACCAAGGAATAGCAAGTGCGCCAAAAGAATTTAAGAGTGTTTCTGCTGAAAATAGTGCTTTGGAATCATTAAAATCAGAAATTCAAATAATCAATACAAATCAAAATCAATTATTGACTACCTTTAAGAATTTATATGAAGAGCGAATTAAGAAAGTGTCAAATCTAAATGATCCGCTTACACAAAGTTATTTGAAAACAATAAATGAGTTAAAAGCAGAGCAAGCTAAAGCAGAACTTTCTAATACCAATTTGCTAGCAGCTTTAGAAAAAATTAATGTAGATACTCAAATAGAGAAGAAACGTAGAATAAAACGTGCTAATTTTGAAAATGAAGATACCCGTTATTTAAAAGATCAAGAAACATTAAAACGAATAAAAGCAACAACATTTACTAGTACAGTAAAAGCCAAACCAGAAGATTTTGATTTTGGTAATGAACAAGTAAATATGCAAATTATTAAAAATATTAAAAACGTAGAGACTGGATATTACATCGTTCTTGCGGTTCATGCTGATGTAGCAAAAAGAGATACTTTCGTTACTAAAACAGTGGAGTCTGGAGAAAAGGGTATTAATTTTTTCTATGATGTGAAATCAACAAATTATTACATTTATACAGATAAATTTGATAATTTACAACAAGCTACAACGACACTTGAATCTCGTGGTACAAAACCGTATAATGGCAAAATGGTCATTATTAAAGTAGAAAATTAACCTTAAATGAAGATTGGGATCTTTGGTTAGTAAAACTAATGTAACGACCGTTGGGAAATGTTAAAATTTGAATTTAAAAATAAATAAGAAGGTTCTGTCTAGTATATTGCCCAGTGCACTAAATTGATACTTTATAATATACCACAACCATGAAAAAAACTACTTTTTTAAAAGTAATCCTACTTACTTTTATGTTTTTGCAAAGTTTTTTGTCTTTTTCTCAAAACGAAGTAGCTTATGTGTCTTCACCTGATAAAGAAAATTTATCAGATTCTATCCGATTAGGAATTGATTCTTTATGGGATAAAAGCGACTTAGTTCCATCTGAAAAATCAACTAAAGTAAAAGTTGTAGGTTTAAATGACAATCCAGTCATTAAATACGCACAGTTACCTTTTGCTGGTCAAGTCTCAATTTGTACCAACAATGGTAAAGAATTGCCTAAATTATTTTTGTGTGGTGGTAACGATTCTAGACTAATTGAAACTGGAATTACAAATGTGCAATCCATAAGGTGGGAAAGATTCATATCTGGTGGTAGTTGTGTTACTGTATCTAATAGCGATTGTGCTAATGAAGCAGCATCTCCCTCTTGCTGGGTACAAATTGCAACAGGAGCAGATTACCTGGCTAATTCAGCAGGACAATTTAGAGTTATTATTGTTGATAATGTGGGTACTCCCTTTACACATTACTTTAATGTTTTTCAAAATAGTTTAATTCCAACAGCTGTATCAAAAAGTGATATTGTCACGTATGGTACTGGTTCATGTCAAATTAATGGAAGAATAGCAATAGGTGGTTTTGGTAGTGGTTATGAATACAGCTTTACAACGGGTTCAACGCCAGGAACCTGGCAAGACAGCAATGTTTTTAATACAAGTACACCGGGAAATTATACCGCATTTATTAGAATAAAAGGTGTAGTAGGTTCTTGTGAGTTCAAAGTAATAAATCAAATAATTACAAGAACTGCATTTGTTGTTAGTACATCTGTTGTTTCTCCTAAATGTAATGGTGCTTTAGGTAGTATTCAGGTGTCTGTAACTGATGTGAAACAACAATATAGATATCAATTATTCAATAGCGCAAATGCATTAGTTGGAACTTATGGACCTACTGATGATATCACTTACACTTTTCCTGGCCTAAATCCAGGTAGTTATAGAGTTGTAACTGCTGTAGAGGGAGTCCCTTGTATGATTGATACTAAGAATAATGTAACAGTTGCCACTCCTCCGGCTTTATTAACAACTGGAGCAACAATAACTACTGCGTTAACTTCATGCAATACAGGAAGAATTACAATAACTAGAAACGGAGGAACTGCTCCCTATAAATTTTTTGTAAATATTGATGGAGTAGGATTTGTCGAAAACACAACAAACATTATTATCGTAGAAAAATCAGGAAGTTATGTTATACGAGTTGTCGATGTAAATGGTTGTTCAGCAACTGATAAAACCGTAGTTGTTCCAGTTGTTGATAGACCATTATATTCCATATCAAAAACAGATGGTAATTGTACGGGTACATTAGGACAAATTTCTGTAAATGTTTCAAATGCAAACGGATATTATTTAGAATATAGTTTTAATAACGGTGCAAATTACAGTACAACAAATACAGTGAGCGGTCTGTTACCCGGACAATACAATGTTATAGTGAGATACAGAAAAGCGGGAGTTAATTCTGGAAATTTTTGTTCTGATCCTGTTGATGTAATAACAATTGGAGCTTCGACAGCGCTTACTGCCTCTGCAGGAGTTGCAGAATTGTCTGGTTGTGGACCAATTGGTAATGAATTGCAAGGAAGGGTAAGAATAACAAACCCACAAGGTGGAACTCCTTTTCCTGCTCCCAATCTTTATAGATACAGTTTTGACAATAAAGTTACCTGGATTACGTCAAACGAAGCTTTTATAAATCCTGGTGGTCCTTATACATTTTATATTCAAGATGCAAGTGGATGTGAGTACGCAATGGGAGGTGTTATTTTAGATCCTAAACCTGACGCTCCTACTATTAGTGTCAATACTCCTGTGTTTAATTGTGACGGCTCTGCCACAAGTACCGTTACGGTTACTAATAGTGGTAGCACACCTAAGTTTAGTTATGATTATTACATAGATGGTTCTCTCAATACCGTTGCCCCTACCAATGTATTTACAAATGTAACTCAGGGAGATCATACTATAACGGTAAATTATAACGTTTTAAGTGTTCCTACCTATAGTGTTTTGTTGCAAGAAGATTTCGGTAAAGGCGGATTTACCACAACTCCAGGTATAAATCCAGCTTATTGCTTTGAAGACGAAACAACACCACACCCGCCGGGTTGGCCTTGTGGGAATATAAATGATTATCAAATCAATGATGGTAAGTATGCTGTAGCTAGTAAAATAAATACAACTTTTGGTGTTTGGTTGGTAGCCAATGATCATACATTGCCTGATGATCCATTGGGTAGATTCTTATGTGTAAACGTAGGGGGTTCAGCTGGTATTGGGGGTATCTTATATAGTAAACCAATACGAGATGTAATTCCTAACCAACCCGTAATTATTTCATTATGGGCACAAAATTTAATTAGATCAACTAGTCCAACTCTTGCGGATCCTAAACTAACGATTCAATTAGTTAATAATTTAAATGGAGTAGGAGGTACGGAAACAATAGTTGCTACCAGTGATCCAACTCCGGGAAATACGAATCCTTGGGTAGTACCAAAATCAAATCAATGGGAATTTAGAGATTTATTATTAAATCCTGGTGCTTTTAATAACTTAAGTTTTGTAATTAGGTCTTACAGTAATGAGTTTAATGGTAATGATGTACTTATTGATGATATCTTGGTTCGACAAATTCCAAAATCATGTAATACAGTTGCTTCTTTTCCTATAGTTGTTGATGGTAGCAAGGCTTTCTCGGCTAGTATTACAGGTTTTAAAGATGTAAGATGTAGTGGTGAAATGAACGGTGAGATTACTCTATCTGCAAGAAATTTTGATCCAGTAAAAGGCTTTCAATATCAGGTAGATGGTGGTTCATGGGTAACAGTAATACCTTCTCCAGCTGCAACAACAGGAAGTGTAACCTTAACGAATTTAACTAGCAAAATTTACAATATTAACATTCGCTATGATAGCTCATCTAGCAGTTGTACATTTGCATTAGCTCAGGAAATTAAGATGCCAGCAACTGTTACTGCTTCAGCATCTATACTAACGTTGCCAACCTGTACCACGGGAGCTACTATTCGTGCCACAGGCGGTGGCGGTACTCCAGCATATCTATATGAGTTGCGCCAGTCTAATGGAACCACGGTTGTCACTGCTTTCAATAATAATAGAGATTTTACAAATGTTCCGGTTGGTAATTACACCGTATTTATTAGGGATGCAAATTCATGTATCTCTCCAGTAGGATTTGCTATTGCCGTAACTGCACCCCCAGCGTTAACCGCAACTTTAGCTACTACAACTGATTATTGCTATACCACCGCTAACCCAGCAACTCTTGTTGTCAATGTTACTGGAGGAACAGGGCCGTTCACCTATCAATTAGACAGTAACAGTAGTGTAAGTTCAGCTGCGACTACTTATTCTTTTTCTAATGTTACACCAGGCCCTCACACTATTTTAGTAACTGATAGTAACAATTGTACTGCACCGTTAATTAATCAAGTTATTGCCCCACAATTAGGTTTCAATGTTTCCTTACTAAATGATTTAACTTGTTTGGTAAATGCCTCTATTGGCAATCCAGTTATTACAAACGGATACGGCCCAACTTACACCTACACCGTATCTCGCGATTTGGGAACGCCTTCAGCAGTGACATCATTCCCATACACAGCTACATTGTCTGGTAATTATGTGTTTACGGTTACTGACAGTCGTGGTTGTCCTGCAGCAAGCAATACTATTGTTGTAACACCAAAAACTACACCTGCCTTAACTTTTGCTAAAACAGATGTAACATGTATTGGGCTGAGTGACGGGACTATTACTGTAACCCCTTCAGGAGGATTTACTACTACATATACCTACGCTATAAAACCGAATAGTGCAGCTACTTATACTACGCAAGCTACCAATCAGTTTATTAATTTGGCAGTTGGTATTTATAACATAAAAGTGATTGATAGTAAAGGATGTGAGTCTGCAGTGACTAATGTTACTATTGCTAACCCAACCATAATCACAGCAAGTATTGCAGCAACTGACATTAAATGTAGTACTACAGGAACTGTACCAGCGGTAGTAACCGTAACCGCTTCTGGCGGAACGGGAACTTTGCAATACAGCTTTAATGGAACAACTAATTTTACAACTGCCAATACCTTTTCTACAACATCGGCAACTACGGTCACGGCTTATGTAAAAGATGCTAATAATTGCCAAATAGGACCTTTATCTATTACAATTGCAGCAATAGATCAAATAACAGATATTACGATTACAGATAGTGGCTACGATTGCTCTACAACTCCTCCTGGAGGGAACGTAAATATTGCGGCAGTAAAAACAGATGTTTCTGCACCCATACGATATCAAATAATTTCTGGGCCTGCTGGTTTTAATACAGCAACAAACTCATCAGGAAATTTCCAAGGTTTGGCTCCTGGAAATTATGTTTTTCAAGCGCTAGATATCAAAACGGATTGTTTCTTTAGAAAATCTTACACTGTAAGTGGTGCTCCAGATATTATAGCTGGAGGAAGTGTGCTTACACCAATTTTATGTTTTGGTGGTACGGGAACAATTCAGTTTACAGTAAGTGGTGTAAAAGATAGGGGCTACAATTATATCATTAAAAATGCTACTAACGCTACAATTCAAAATGCTAATAGTGTTAGTGAAACCATTACAACAATTAATGTCCCTACTGCACAACCCGCAGGTGTGTACACAATTACCGTAACCGATAGAAAAACATTATGTACTGATGATTATAGTGTCACTCTAACACAACCTACAGCATTAACTATTACAAGTGCGACAGCTACAAATGTATTTTGCTCTAATTTCAATTCACAAATTACGGTTTTAGCTACGGGAGGAACCACTAATTATACCTATGCAGCAGTAAGAAATCTTGCGCCAGCTACAACTCCAGCGCCCGCTGCAGGTGCGTATGCAAGCGGATCTGTTTTAACTGTAAATACTAGTTCTGGAACAAATTTAGATTGGATAGTGTATGTAAAAGACGCCAATGGCTGTATTACAACTAGAAACGTAACCATAATTTTAGATGCTTTACCAGCGGTTACAGCAGTTGTAAACAATCAATGTACAGCTTCTGGAAGCACGTTTACCATTACAGCTACGCCATCAACTACAAGTTTGACTCCCTTAACTTACGGGATTGCGGGACCAACAGGAGCATTCCAAACGAGTCCAACATTTACTGTTGCTGCAGGAACTTACACGGTATATATCAAAGATAAAAATGGTTGCACGTCTTCGGCAACACCAATTACGGTATATCCTCAACTTACAGCGAGTGCAGCAGTAACTAAGACTTTAGATTGTAGTTCAACTCCAAATGCTACCAT
The DNA here is from genome assembly GCF_056428945.1 of Flavobacterium sp. GNP010. Taxonomy (NCBI): domain Bacteria; kingdom Pseudomonadati; phylum Bacteroidota; class Flavobacteriia; order Flavobacteriales; family Flavobacteriaceae; genus Flavobacterium; species Flavobacterium sp. GNP010. Next base: position 7,267 of record NZ_JBWJVK010000042.1, read on the forward strand.
AACTACAACCATTACCGGAGGTAGAGCATTATTTAATTATACCATAACAAACAGTAGTTCAGTTATAGTTGCTTCAGGAACAGGAATTACTGGACCAACATTTACGTTTAGTCCAGCAGTTGCAGGTACGTACACGATTCAAATTACAGACGCGAATACTTGTTCAACAACTACATCAGCAACAGTAGCAGTTATAACAAACCCAACTGTAACGATAGCCACACAAGTCAACGTAAGTTGTAATGCAGGATCTGACGGATCAGTTACATTAACTGGTTCAGGAGGTTCAGGAGGCTATCAGTATAGTAATAACCCTACTTCAGGATTTACATCTAATCCTACTTTTACAAGTTTAGCAGCAGGAACCTATACTTTTTATGTACGTGATAACAAAGGGTGTCCAGGTTCAGTACCAGTTACTATTACACAACCAGCAAATGCTTTAGCAGCAACAGTTGATGTAGTACCATTCAGTTGTAGCCCTACAAATGCGAATGTATCAGGAACAGTAACCATAAATGCTTCAGCAGGAACATCACCTTATAGGTACAGCTTTAACGGTGGCGCTTTTACCAGCATCAATGTGCTGACTTTGAATGATAACGGTTCAGACCAACCGTATACTTATGTTGTTCAAGATGATAAAGGTTGTACATTTCCAGGAAACGGAACATTATTACGTTTAAATAAACCAGTAATAGGAACCATCACCAGTACTCGTATTTTCTGTGCGCCAGCAGCAACCACCAGTACGGTAACTATTCCAGTAACTGCTGGAACAGGAGTCGGTACTTTAACCTACGCCATATTAGCTCCAGCAAGTGCAGTTACTAATACAACAGGAGCTTCAACGGGACAATTTACAGGATTGGCATCTGGAAACTATACATTTAGAGTAACGGATGCCAACGGATGTTACGATACCGAGTCTCATTTTGTGGCACCAGTAACGCCAATAGTGGCTACTGCTACTAAATTGACTGATGTTGATTGTAATGGAAACACAACTGGTTCTATTCGTTATACAGTGAGTGGTTTTGGAGCAGGAACGTATAGCTACACTATTAATGGTGTTGCCACAGCGACCGGACAAACGGCAGGAACTTTCGACTTGATCACGAGAGCTGCAGGAACCTATGCAGTAGTTTTCACAGACGATATTACTAGTTGTACGGCAAGTACTTCTGTTACAATTACGCAACCAGCCCAAGCATTAGCTGCAAGTTACACTACGGTAAATGCCAATTGTAAAGTTCCAACAGCTAGTGTTACTGTTACACCAACTGGTGGAACTGCAAATTACAGATATTCATTTGTTGCTTCAAGTACAACTCCAGGAGCGTATGGTATAAGTAATGTCGCTAATTTAAACCCAGCAACTCCTACGTGGTATGCTCATATCATTGATGCTAATAATTGTACATTTGTACTTACTTTAAACATTGCAGCTGATCCAATACCAACAGTTACCGCAACTGCAACAGGTCAATGTTTAGGTTCAGGTTCATATACTATCACTGCTTTAGGTTCAGGTGGAGTAGGTACTCTAAGTTATAGTATCAACGGTGGTGCTTCTTACCAAACAGGTAACACGTTTACCGTAACTACATCTGGTAATTATACTATTACTGTAAAAGATGCTAATAATTGTACTAATACAAGTAACGTTATTACAGTTGCACCACAGTTGACATTAAATGCGGTTTTAAACAAAGATATTACTTGTAATCCTGCGCCAACAGACGCGCAAATTACTTTAACACCAACAGGCGGAGTAGGTCTGTTTACTTATGAATCTAAAGAGGCTTTCGGAGTATTTACCCCAATGGCATCAAATATATTTAATACAAATACTGCAGGTGACTATACTTTTAGAGTAACTGATTCTAGAGGTTGTACATATACAACAACAGTGGCTATTCCCGTAACAGCACCTGTGAACCCAGTAATTGATGATGTTGCATTACCTGGACCTGATGGCGTTACACAAACCGCATTTATCAATTGTAACGGTGACGATACCGCTGCAATTGCAATCGCTATTGATAACACAAAAGGACAATCTCCGTTTGTATTTAATGTGCAAAGAACAGCACCAACAGCTCAAAACTATGGTACGCAGACTTCAGGTTTATCTGCGGGAGATTATTTGATTACTGTTACTGACGCTAAAGGTTGTACGGATACAGAAACGATAACTATTGGTGAGCCAACAATAATTAGTTTTACTAGAACGGTTACACCAATCACATGTAATACTTTAACAGGGGTTTCATTAGGATCAATAACTATCAACACTGTTTCTGGTGGAACACCAAATTATATTTACCACGTAACAGGTGTAAATGGGTATGATAAAAAATTTATAAATCAAACAGGAACAACAGCTGTTTTTGATGTGGTTGATTTTGGATTGTATCAAATAATCATAACAGATGCAAATGGTTGTAATGTTTTTGAGAATGATATTCTAGTTGCTTCACCACCAGATGATCTAGATATTGATGTTACTTTAGCAGCAGCGACTTGTACAGGTTTGGGTTCTGCTGAGGTTGCAATCGGTACTGGTCCTATGGCCTCAATTACAGGTACTGGTCCATTTTATTTTAGTTTGTACACTGGATTAGCTCCAGCTTATCCAGCTGGAACTTGGTTACCAGAGGACGCTCCAAACAGTAAAAAAGCGATTTTTAATAATTTGATACCTGGAGTATTATATACATTTGTGGTCTATGATGCTGATGCCGCCAATGGCGGAACAGGTACTGGTTGTTATTACTACGAAACTGCCGCATCTCCAATACCAACGAATTCTACTATAAGAGTCAATCCCTTAACAGCTAATAATATTACATGTAAAGGAGCAGCCAATGGTAGTGTAACGTTCACAATAAATAATCCATATCTTGTAGCCACGCCAGTAACTTACCAAATTTACAATGCACAATCGGTAACTCCAGTGGGTCTTGTTGGCTCGGGAATGCTTCCTCCTAGTGGAACACTAGCGGTTTCTAATTTTGGTGTATTGCCATTTGGTAATTATTTTGTTTTGGTTACCGAAGATGTTGGAGCTACAAACGCAGGATGTAGTATTTCATCAGCGCCATTTAACATTACTGAATCAGCTATCGATTTATCAATAACAGCACAAAAGATTAAAAAAATCAATTGTAATGAAGATGGTATTATTGCTGCTTTCGCAAAAGATGGAACATCTCCTTATACTTACCAATATTTATTAGACACTGTTCTTCCTGCGCCAATTGCAACTTCAGCAGGTTGGATCACAAATACAACATTTGCTACAAGTGTTGCAGGTAACTACATTGTTTATGTAAAAGATGCGTATGGTTGTATTAAATCAGCTCCTATAACTTTAGATGCGGATGCACCACCTACAATAGCACTTCCAACACCAATTTGTTATAATGGTTCTCCATTTACAATAGATTTAGTAACAGATGCTTCGGCTTCTGCTTCTATTTTACCAGCAACTTATAAAATAGAACCAAGTACTAGTTTAAATACTGTTGCTTACCAAAATGGTTCTACTTTTACATTCAATGCAGCTGGAACTTATAGATTGTACATTAAAGATGGCAATGGTTGCGTGGCTTTTGTAGATTATACTGTGTTGCCTCAGTTGCAGTTAACACCTGAGTTGAGTAAAGTATTAGATTGTAACTTACCTACACCAAATGCAACAGTAACCGTAACAGCAACTGGCGGAACGACAGCGTATGCCTATACTATTATTTCTGGTTCAGTTGTAAATACTACGGGAGCAACTAGTGGTATTTTTACAGGTTTAGATGCTGGAAATTATACATTCGAGGTAAATGATGGCGCATGTACTGCTACTACAACATTTAGAATTGACCCAATTCCTGCTACTGTTATTGCTGCTCCTGTAGTGACAAACGTAAGTTGTAATGGAGGAAGTGACGGGACAATTACTATTGATGTAACTTCGGGCGTAGGTCCTTATGAATACAGCTTATTTGATGGTGTTACTGCAACAGCATTTACAACCAATAATACTTTTACAGGTTTAGGGGCAGGAACCGCTTATGTGGTTACTGTTCGGAATGATAGAGATTGTTTACAGGCTACAATGCCTATAACAATTACAGAGCCGGATCCTCTTAACGCTACAGCTACTGCAGCACTAAACAGCACGTGTAGCAACACTACTGTAATTACTGTAAATCTTCCAACAGGAGGAACTTCATCAGGAGTTGGAACGGGTTATACCTACAGTTTTAATGGTTTATCTTTTACTGGTGACAATACCTTCACGGTAAATAATGGTCCACTAGCTACCACTACAACAATAAGTGTAAAAGATGCTAATGGTTGTACACTTGCATTACCAAATGTGCTTACTCCAGCCTTAACACCACCAACTAATTTAACTTTTGCAGTTACTACTGCACCAACTTGTCCTGCAAATACAGCAACGGTTCAAGTAATGGCAACAGGCGGTTTAGGGTCATTGGATTTTGATATTATTGAATTCAATAATGTACCAACAATTTTATATCCAACGCAATCAACCCCAGGAAGTGGTACAGCAACAAGTTTTGTTAATTTACCTCCGGGAGATTACACTTTCCGAGTAACTGACGACAATGGTTGTACATATCAAGAATTGTTTACTGTAGTTCCAGTAACCCCAATTGCTATTGTGGGTGCGTTGGTAAACGATATTACGTGTAACCCAGCAAATGGAACTACAAATAATGGTTCGGCTCGATTTACCGTAACAGGATTTACTGCTTCATTAGGATATACTGTGACTACGTCGCCAGTTGTACCAGCAGCTCAGATTACAAATGTTGGTGATGTTATAACCTTAACAGGTCTTGGCGCAGCAACGTATACAGTAACCGTTACAGACAACAGTACTTTATGTCCAGCTAATGATGCAGTTACTATTACGTTGCCAGCAGCAATTACTTTCGCACCAATCGCAAGCAAAGTGTTCTGTACAAAATACAATTCGGAAATTACAGTAGGAACAGTTACGGGCGGTACAGGAGTGTACGAGTATGCTGCAGTACGAGGCGGTACTTCTGCACCAACAACATATAGCAATACCCCAATACTTACTGTGGATACGGTAAATGGAACGATATTGACTTGGGATGTATATGTACGTGATGCTAATTCGTGCGTAGGTATACAATCAGTAACAGTGATAAACAATGCTGCTCCAACTATTGTAGCGCCAGCAGCACAGTGTTACGCAGGTACGCCATTAACAGTTGATTTGAGTCAAATAATTCCAATTCCGATAACTACTACCTATAACGGAACTAAATTCTACACCCTAAACGGAACGCTTTTAGCATCTTCTATTGCTACTTTTAACGGGCCTGGAACGTATGTTTTAGGCATAAGAGACGATAACGGTTGCGAGGCTTTTGTAATTTATATTATTTTACCACAGTTGACTTTGCAAGCGGATATGACACAAGATTTAACGTGTCCAGCACCAGCTAGCATTACCCTTGTACCTGCAGGTGGAGCTACTCCGTACACTACCTTTGAAGTTAATATTAACAATACTGTCTATAATGCAATTGCGGGTTCTCCCTACACAACATCAACAGCGGGAACTTATAGATTTAGAGTAACTGATTCTCAAGGATGTCAAGCAGAATCACAAGATGTGATTGTAACCCCTAATACTACACCTACGGCTACTACAGCTTTTACAAATGTGAGTTGTATAGGAGCTACAGATGGAACAATTACCTTGACACCATCAGGAGGTAATGTGCCTTATGAATACAGTCTTAACGGAGGAACGTATCAATCATCGAATGTATTTAGTGGTTTAGGCGTGGGTGCTTATTCTATAGTGGTTAGAGATGCTAAATTGTGTGTTTCGGCACCAATTCCAGTAACTATAGGTAATCCGGCTGCATTAACTGCAACGGCTACAGTAACACCATTTGGTTGTGATACAGCAAATGCCCCTCTAGATGCAGTAGTAACTATTATTCCAACAGGAGGAACTGGTGTTTATAGCTATAGTATTAATGGAGGAATTGCGTATCAAACTTCGCCTTCCTTTACCGTAAATACAGCACAAACTATAAATTATATTGTAAAAGATGCAAATGGTTGTACGATTACGGGTTCAGCAGATGTCCTTCCGTATACCCCACCAACCGATATGGATCTTGAGGCTTCACCTATTTACTGTAGTACTATTCCGGCCGAGGCTACGGTTACGGTAAATGCGGTAACGGGTGGTGTAGGTCCGTTTGTATTTGAGATCGTTTCACCTACAACTGCTGCCACTGCACCAAGTGCGCCTAGTAGTACGCCATTTAGTTTTACAAATTTAGCACCTGATACGTATACGATTAAAGTTACAGATGCTAACGGTTGTAGTACCACTAAAGCAATTCTTGTGGAAGAGGCGGATAAAATTGCGGTAACAGCTCAACTCATCAATAACGTGTACTGTACTTCTGATAGTACAGGAATTATTGAGTTTACGGTAACTGATTATATCGCTCCAGCCAATTATAGTTTCATTTTATCACCTAGTTTAGGGGTAATGACTCAAGTAGGAGATGTAATCCGTTACACTGGAGTTCCAGCGGGTGCATACACCTTTACAGTTACAGACAATACTTCTGGTTGTGTGGCATCAGTAAATAACTTTGCAGTTACAGAGCCTACTCTAGTACTTGACTTTAACAGTTTTGCTACAAATACCAACTGTACTACAGATGAAGCTACTATTACGGTTACGGCATCAGGTGGAACATTAAATTATAAGTATGCGGTAGCACTACCTACAGCGGGTGCTCCAGCAACAACTGCCTATAGTTTAAGCAATACACTTACAGTTGATACAAATAATGGTGCCGATGTAAACTGGATTGTTTACGTAGTGGATGCAAATGGTTGTGCTATCAACAAACCACAATCAATTCTAGCAGATGCGAATCCGTCGAATATCACTGTGGCTACCTACAGCGAATGTCCAGATGCAGTTACGGGAACGTACACGTTTACTGTAAACACGCCAATGGGTGTAGCTCCGTTTACGTATAGTATGGGAAGTGGTTTTCAAACAAGTCCTACATTTGTAGTAAATGCACCAGGAAGTTACGATGTTACTGTAAAAGATGCCAATGGTTGTCCAACAACTTTACTGGCGCTAGTGGTAATTCGTCAACCTTTGATTTTAACACCAGTAGTGACTATTCCAGTATCTTGTACTGGCGGTGACGGACAAATATCCGTAAGCACCACAGGAGGTTCAGGAAACTATGTGTACAATATTGATGGTGGTGGTTTTGCAGCGGTAACAGCATTTAGTAACGTTGCGGCAGGAAACCATACCTTAGGTGTTCGTGATACGACGACTTTATGTGAGGTATTTGTAGATGTAAACTTGCAAGCGGCTACAGATATTACGGGATTTGCATTGGCAAGTACTCCTGTAACTTGTAACGGCGGCAACGATGGTACAATTACAGCATCATTTGATACTCCAGCACCAGGCGTTAATGATAACCCGGTATACTTGTATAGCTTAAACGGAGGAATGCCGCAAGCTTCTAACTTGTTTAGTAATTTAGCAGCAGGACCGTATACAATAACTGTAATATCTAGTAGAGGTTGCGATGCAGCGGCAACAATTACTGTTGGAGAATCAGGTTTAATTACGGTTCCAGCACCGACTGTTGTAGAATTTGGTTGTACGTCTGGAAACATTGATAACCTTGCTACTATAACGGTAACGGGAGTAATAGGAGGTTCAAATACGTTCTTGAATTACGAGTTCATCAAACTAGGAACTCCTAACACTATTGTACAATTTAGCACAAGTAATGTATACCAAGAAGCCAACTTAGCAGGTGGTGATTATATTGTAAACGTATATGATGATAAGGGATGCGTAGGTACAAATACCGCGAGAATCAATCCATTTATACGTATTGATTTTGCAAGTCCTTCATCCGTTACTGTTACTCGCTCAATAACTTGCGTAAACAATGAAGATATTCAGGTTAATGCAACGTTTACAGGTGGCGCAGCAGTGCCGCTTAATTATACAATTGTAGCAACACCTTCAAATGTTATACCTTATGTTTCAGTTACGAACAATACAGGTCAATTCCCTGATTTAACTGTGGGTAGTTACGCTATTACGGTAGTTAATCCTGCTACAGGTTGTGAAATTAGAACCATTCATATTGTGAATGACCCAAATACGTTTGATTTAGTGGCCAGCAATATTCAAAACGTGGTGTGTTTTGGCACGGCTACTGGAAGTGTTGATTTAACTTTTGTGGATAATCAATTAAATCCTAGTGATGACGCAGGTGCTTTTGAATACACCATTACAGATCCAACAGGTACAACTAGTCCATTAATTATAACCACAGGAGCAAACATTACTATTCCAAATTTACCAGCTGGTTTTTATACCGTTAATGCTAAATTAATTGCTTTGCCTAGTTGTGAGGTGGAAACAACATTTACTATTGAAGGACCTATTTCAGACTTAACATTATCTGTTTTGGTAACTCCTATAAGTTGTTTGCCGGGTAATGATGGGACTATTACGGCCACGGGAGATGGGGGATGGCAAGGAAGTTATCAATATGAACTAGTAGGCGTAACTCCAGGTACTGTGAGTGTTCCTTTATCATACCAGTTTCTTTTTGAAAACCTTACGCCAGGAACTTATATTGTGAATGTGCTCGATACTGGTGGATGTACTGAGACTGCAACTGTTATTTTAAGTAATCCAACACCAATTATTTTTACTGCAGTTGCAACCGCACCTATATTAGCTTGTAACGGTGATAATAATGGTGAAATAGTTGTAAACCCACCAACAGGTGGACAGGGTAGTAATTATTCTTATATTTTGAATTATGTTTCAGCTAATCCTGTATTTTCTTCGGCACCACAAACTAGTCCGGTGTTCTCTGGTTTAATAGCGGGAGATTACACTGTTACTGTAATAGATGGTTTGGGATGTATTTCGGCACCTTCTGCTACGATCACAATTAGTGAGCCAACTAAAGTTGAACCATCATTAGCATTAGCATCCGGAATAACATGTATCAATGATGCTACCGTAACTTTAAGCGCAACCGGTGGATCTGGTCCTTATGAGTACAGTAAAGATGTAAATTTTGTGTCAATATTAGGATCGTTTGTATCATCTATTACTTTTTCAGTCGGCTTAGGGGATCATCAATACTATGTTAGAGATGCTAATAATTGTGTTAGTAATCTATCTAATAACGTTTCTATTTTAGCATTAGATACTTTAGAACTTTCTAAGAAAGATGTGACGGTAGTATTGTGTAGGGGTAGTAGTACAGGATCAATAGATGTTCAAGCAGTAGGTGGTTTAGGAAATTACATGTACACACTATTAGATAGTGCTAATAATGTAGTAAGACCTGCTCAAACAACTGGTTTCTTTGAGTTCTTGTCAGTAGGAGATTATGTAGTGAGAGTTGATAGTGATGATTGTG
>NZ_JBWJVK010000043.1:0-16324 GCF_056428945.1 Flavobacterium sp. GNP010
AGAAAATATGGAAGCGAGTGGGAGTAGAACCTTCAGGAAGTGCTTTTAATTCTTTAGTACAATTAGAATATGAAAAAGGAATTCCACGAAATCCTTTTATTAATGCAGGCGCAATAGTTATAGCAGATATGCTTGTGACTCATTTAGAAAACCCAAAACAAGATTTTCTGGATTTTATAAGAATGATTTCAGGAAGTACAACAATAGATTTTAATTTAAAAGTAGCACAATCTGAAAAAGACACTCGTTTCAGAAATGCCGCTTTGGCTAATTTTTTAAAATCTTTTGGGAATATAGATAATGATGTTGATGAAGTTTTGGATTTTTATTTTCATCAATGTTCTATAGAAATGACATGCAAAGAATTAGCTCATTCCTTTTTCTTTCTAGCCAATGAAGGAAAAACTAAAGCAGGAATACCAATTTTAACTAAAAGCCAAGTAAAGAGACTCAATGCCTTAATGCAAACCTGTGGTTTCTATGATGAATCAGGAGAATTCACCTATAAAGTAGGATTGCCTGGTAAAAGCGGAATAGGAGGAGGAATTGCGGCTTTGTTTCCTAAAAATTTCGTGGTTGCCACATGGAGTCCGAGATTAAATGAAAAAGGAAATTCAGAGTTAGGGATGCATGCATTAGAAGTATTGACAACTAAAACCGAAATGTCAATTTTCTAAAAATACAGGTATTAAGGTATGAATTTTAGCCCTGATTAAGCCGATATCCTTTGAGAGGAACGAACAAAGATAAAGGCGAAAGCAGGAAATAGCTCCTAAATTAAAAGCATCATTTATTGGGGTGAAATTTTGATAAATAAACAAACAAAAACTACTTATTACAGTAGCTTTTGTTATTTATTGAAAAAAATTAGACGATTCCATTCTCGTTTTCTTTGTCTAAATATTCTTGTACAATTTCGATCGCATTAGTAACAACATCGCTCAATGCAGTAATAAAGCTTCCTTCTTCGGCGCTATTGATTGCATGTTTAATAGCTTCAACTTCTTTGGGAATGATTTCGTGAGTAACGGGTCTACCAGACTCTGATATCCCTTGTAGTAATAATGTATTAATTTCAGCTTCTGTTCTACCTCTTAAGTGTTTTTCTTGTCGTATGATAATATGATCAAACATGCGTCCTGCAATTTTTGCACATTCTTTAATATCTTCATCACGACGGTCACCAACACCAGCAATAATTCCAATTTTTTTGGTGGCTTGCACACTTTGCAAATAGTCTTCGACACCTGCATAACCCGAAGCATTGTGAGCAAAATCAATTAATACTTTGAATTTTTTAAACTCAAATATATTCATACGTCCTGGAGTTTGTGCTGCACTTGGAATGAAAGTTTGTAACGATAAGCTAATATCTTCGGTTTTAAATCCCCATAAATAACTTGCCAACGTGGCGGCAAGTACATTTGCTATCATGAATTTAGCTTTTCCTCCTAATGTTAGTGGAACGTGACTGGCGCGTTCAATTCGGATTTTCCATTCCCCTTTCTTGATGGTAATATATCCGTTTTCATAAACGGCAACTGTTTTCCCTTCGGCACACAGTTTTTTGATAAAGTCATTGTCTTCGCTCAAACTAAAGTAAGCGACATTACAATTCAAATCTTGACCTATTTTTATGCAATGCTCGTCGTCTCCGTTTAAAACTGCCCAGCCATTTTTTTTGATGCTTTTTACCACAGTAGCTTTTACTCTCGCCAAATCATCTAAGGTATGAATGTCATTTAAACCCAAATGGTCCTCCTGAATATTAGTAATAACTCCAATATCACATAGACTAAAACCCAAACCAGATCGCAGGATTCCGCCTCTGGCAGTTTCCAGAACAGCAAATTCTACCGTTGGATCTTTCAAAATGTACTCTGCACTTAGCGGTCCAGTAGTATCGCCTTTTTCCATCATGTGATTTTGAATGTAAATCCCATCAGAAGTAGTGAATCCGACCTTAAAACCATTATTTTTTACAATATGTGCTAAAAGTCGGGTAGTAGTAGTTTTTCCATTGGTTCCTGTAACGGCAATAATAGGAATTCGACATGATTTTCCCGGAGGATAGAGCATATCGATTACGGGAGCTGCTACATTTCTTGGTAAACCTTCAGAGGGTGCAAGGTGCATTCTAAAACCAGGAGCTGCATTGACTTCCAGAATAACACCGCCGTTTTCCTTTAATGGTTGTGTCAAATTTTCGGCCATGATATCTACACCGCATACATCAAGTCCTATGACTCTTGAAATGCGTTCAGCAAGAAAGATATTTTCTGGGTGCATCATATCAGTAACATCTACAGATGTACCTCCAGTACTTAAGTTTGCTGTAGATTTTAAAAATACAATTTCATCAACTTTAGGAATGGTTGCTAAGGTATAGCCTAGTTTTTCTAGTAAATCTTCAGTGTCACGATCGACATCAATTTGAGTCAGTACATTTTCATGACCATACCCTCTTCTTGGATCTAAGTTTGTGGTAGTAATTAATTCTTGAATAGTAGCAGTCCCGTCACCAACTACATGAGCAGGAACTCGCTTTGCCGCAGCAACTAATTTGTTGTCAATGACCAATATTCTGTAGTCGAACCCCGTAATAAATTTTTCTACAATGATGCGTTTGCTGTATTCTTTGGCAAAAGCCAAACCAGAAACCGCATCTTCCCAATTTGTAACATTGATAGAAGCTCCTTTTCCGTGATTTCCATCCAATGGTTTTAACACGATTGGGTAGCCAATTTTTTTTATGGTCTCTGCCAAATCGTCTTCGTTTACACAAATGCTTCCGCTGGCAACAGGAATCGATGCCATATCCAACATTTTTTTGGTAAGTTCTTTATTGCATGCGATATCAACAGCGATGCTACTTGTTTTACAGGTAATGGTGGCTTGAAAACGCATTTGATTGATCCCATATCCCAATTGTACTAATGAATTTGTTCCCAATCGTATCCAAGGAATATCTCTAGAAACCGCTTCTTCTACTATACTTCCGGTACTTGGCCCAAGCCGAACACGTTCCCGTATTTCGCGCATTTTCTGTAAGTCGGCATTCAAATCATAATCAGTTCCTGCGATTAAGGCTTCAGCAATTGCGACTGAAGATTCGGCAGCAAAAAGACCTACATTTTCTTCGGTATAGCTAAACACTACATTATAAGTTCCAAGTGTTTTAGTTTCTCTAGTTCTACCAAATCCCGTTTCCATTCCAGCTAGAGACTGGATTTCTAGAGCAATGTGTTCAATGACATGTCCCATCCAAGTACCGCGTTCTACTCTAGAAAAAAATCCGCCACGACATCCTTCAGAACAACGATGCTCAATCAGCGAGGGAAACATAGTCTCGATTCGTTCTCTAAATCCCTCGATTTTATTGGTGGGAAACTGTTCCATTTCTTCTAAATCCAAACGCATTTGGATTAATTTTTTTCTACGAATGCTCCAGATATTTGGTCCACGAAGTGCTTGTATTTTGATGATTTTCATAAAATGAAACTATTAATTGTATATTGAAATTGGTTTTTGCTTGGCTAGCATTTAAAAAATTAAAATGAAGATTTATCGGGATTTACAAGATGCTGACCAGAATTTTAAAATTTCATTTTAATAAATCGAATATATTGCTTTATAGAACTAAAACAAAATTTATTTCTTTCATTATCTTTTGATTTTAAAGGTTTAAAACTTAAAAAAAACGAAAAAGTACAAGTGCTTCTTTTAACTTTTTAGTTATTTTTGTCAAATGAATATATTAGGAAAACTTATAATAATAGGCGGTGCAGTAGATAAAGGGAGTTTTACCGAAACCGATTTTGACAAAATTGCTAAAAACAATTTAAACTTTTTTGAGACGGGTATTTTAAAGCGAATACTAAACGAATCCAAGCATAAAGAGCAATCAAGAATTGAAGTAGTCACCACTGCTTCGATCATCCCAAAAGAAATAGGTCCAGAATATGTAAAGGCATTTGAATATTTGAATGCAAAGAATGTTGGCATCCTTACAATCGAAAGGCGTGAGCAAGCTGCTGACGAAGAAGTTTTGACTCGATTAAAAGCCGCTGATATTGTAATGTTTACAGGAGGAGATCAATTGCGATTGACTTCTATCCTTGGAGGAACAGCTTTTCATGATATTTTACTGGATAAGTATCACAATGAGGAATTTATTTATGCTGGTACCTCGGCAGGAGCGGCTGCAGCCTCTAATACAATGATTTATCAAGGCAGTAGTTCCGAGGCTTTATTGAAAGGTGAAGTAAAAATTTCAAGTGGTTTAGGGCTGATTGATGGTGTAATTATCGACACTCATTTTGTACAACGAGGCAGAATTGGTAGGCTTTTTCAAGCTGTCGTGGGTAATCCAAGAGTTTTAGGAATAGGACTTGGAGAGGATACCGGTTTATTAATTACCCACAATACTCAAATGGAAGCTATCGGATCCGGATTGGTTATTTTAGTAGATGGTCGTGAAATAAAAGATACGAATTTAACTAAAGTCGAATTAGGGCAACCCATCTCGATTTCTCATTTAGTAACGCACGTAATGAGTAAATTTGACACCTACAATCTCGAAACGCATAAAATGCACATTCAATCTTCTCACTACGTATAAAACATAGTATCTTTTTCATTGCACATTTAAACGTATAAACGGAACTCTAAACAGTATGAAAGTAATCCTACATGGAGGTTTTTTCTCGGAATCTTCGACCAATATTGAAACTAAGGTAGCCAAACAAAATGCTTTAGAGCGTATTGTGAAATTGTCCTATACTTTTTTAGAAACGCATTCGGCAATAGAAACTGTTGTTTATGCGGTTACGCTTTTGGAAGATGATGAATTGTTTAATGCAGGTATCGGTTCCCAAATTCAAAGTGATGGAAAAATTAGGATGAGTGCTGCAATCATGGATGGAGCAACTCAGAAAATGAGTGGTGTTATCAATATTGAAGAGGTAAAAAACCCCGTACAAGTGGCTCAAATATTAATGCAATATGATGATAGGATTTTAGGAGGTAGTGGAGCCACACATTTCGCAAGAAAGAATGGTTTTGAACCTTTTTCTACTGAGATTCCGCAGCGTAGAGCAGAATATGAGGCAAAATTGAAAACATTGGGGATGGGAACAGTAGGTTGTGTTGTTTTAGACTCGAAAGGAAAAATTGCTGTTGCAACTTCAACAGGAGGAAAGGGTTTTGAAATTCCGGGACGCATCTCAGATTCAGCTACTGTAGCCGGAAATTATGCTAATGAATTTTGTGGTGTGAGCTTGACTGGAGTAGGCGAAGATATTGTGAGTAATGCCACTGCGACAAAAATTGTAACTCGAGTAACAGACGGATTCACTTTACAAGAAGCTTTTATGAAAACTTTTGACGAGTTAAAACCGTTTGATGGTTTTGCAGGAGCCATAGCAATAGATAGTAAAGGAAATGTATTTCATCAAGATTCCCATCCCAGTATGGTTTTTGCTAGTTTTGATGGTGAAAAGCTAGAAGTTTTTGAATAATATAAAGAGAATTACTTTTTATTTCTACAATTATTTTAGGGAGAATTCAAACCAAATAGGAATGTGATCGGATAGAATGCGCGCTTCTTTTAGGGTTGCAAAAGCACTATGAAAAGGGATAATTCCTGATTTTAAGAAATTAATTTCTGAAGCTTTATAATATACATTGTCAAATTCAGATGCAAGACATGTGCCTTTTTTGCATTCTTTTTTCAAGGAAGTTTTCTGATTGACCAAAATCGATTTATATCCCATTTTTTTCAATGGATTAAAAACACTGTGCGATTGTGGGCAGTTGAAATCGCCAGCAAATAACAGGTTTAAATTAGGATATTCATAAGGTAAAAACTTAAAGTACTTTATTTCAGTTTCAGGTTGTCGTTTTTTTGTGATGGCATGAAAATTAACGACAGTAAATTGTTTGTTTTCATATTGAAATGTACAAAAATATGGTTCTCTGTCTATCTCGAGATGGTATTTTTTTTCCAGCCATGCTTTTCCCACCATACTAACTTTACTGGTTTTCCAAATATAAGCGTAACGTTCTGTTTTGTATGCACTGCTGCTAGTAGGATCACTTACTGTATAATTCCATTTTGACCCTTTGCGATTGAGTTCATCCGCTAATCGGGCCACAGCTTGTGCGCCACCATATCCCGCCACGACTTCCTGTATGACGATGATATCATAATCACGTACAATGTTGGCAATGAGTATAATTTCTTGATTTGATTTTGATTGACCTAAATTTTCAATATTCCAAGAAAGGAGCTTAATTTGGGAGAACCCAATGGAGTAAAATAGTAAAAAGGATAGAAGAAATTTCAATTGTTGGGAGAAGATATTTTTAGGTTTTTGGTTAAGAGTGATTACTATGGTAGAATTAACTACTATAAGTGACTTGAGCGAAACTGTTTTAGTAGGCTTGACAAATTATTGGTTCTTATCGATTGTCTATTGAATAGCAAAAATAGTGAAATATCTCCAAAAGAATCAAGAACCTTTTTTAAGTTATACCTAATTACTTTATAATTGCACGAATCAGAATAAAGACTAATGTGTTGCTTTATTTTCGAGTCAAAATTTTATAAACTAAATAAATTAGGAATAAAGATCCAAGTATAACGATTGCCATGTGAAAAGAGAACAATACATTAGATTTTAAAATGAGAAATGATTTCATAGATTTATATTTGCGAAAAACGGACTTTAAAAAACAGAATTTTTTTATTTTTTAAGGAAAGAAATACAAAGATTGCACTAAAAAATAGTTGTATCAGTTCATCTTAAATAGTTAATTTTCCTTTTCGATTTCGTGAAAAATGTTTTGGTGATTGTTGTTTTCTAGTATTGTTAGAAGTCCTTTCTATTGGTTTAGCATATTTTTTTAATCGATTCGGACTGCTATTAATGAGCAGTTCATTTTTATTAGGCCTGTATTTATTTAATCCATCCTTCTGTTTTATAGATTGCATTTTTGAAGTATGAGCAAATAATGATATAAATAACAATAGAGCAACAAGAGTAATTTTTTTCATTTTATTGTTGTGCGAATAGATCAGTTATTACAAGTATTATTCGTTTTCTGGAGCATTAACTTCATTATTGGTACAGTAGCTGTTCAGAATCTAAATTGATTTTTTCGGTACCAAAAAGTTATCTGATTAACGGCAAACCCATTGGTAAAACCCTAAACCATTAAATAAAAATAGCGTGTGACAATCTCCTTTTTTGAAATCGTAGGATGTAGTACCGTATTGGTGTTTTATATTTGAAATATATATGGTTATATTTTCACCCAGTTGCTTGCTATCCAATCGTGTAGTTGAACTTGGTAGACTTCATTTTCTAAAGCTGGATGTTGTAAAAAACTTTCAACTTTTTGAAAACTTGCTCTGGTTTGAGGAACTTTATATTTTTTTAAAAACTGATTGCAGAAATCGATTACTTCCAACTCCTCTGTTTTGTCTATGTAAGTCCTTTCAGAAGAATCGTTAGTATTAAAATATTCTGCAGCATTTGTTGTTTGTGAATAGCCATTAAATGCTAAGTCTTCTCTTGTAAAATTTGCCATTTTAAGTTGATTTGGAGTTTCAGTTGCCAAACTTAATAGCTTTACAAATCATTATTTTACGGGAAACCGTAAAAGACAAAATTATTTTAAAAAAGTTTCAAGATTAAATTTTTTAAAAGGTAATTTTTTTGGATTTAATAGTACGGCAGTTGTTGAGCAGTATCTCGTTTATTTGAAGGGTTAAAAAGCTCAAACTAATCCTAAATCTTTTGAGATAGCAATAAGATGAACATTATTATTGGCTTTAAAATATATTTTTAATCTGTTGATTCGTTTTTCCAGACTGCTACTCCCATTTGGAACAATTCCTGTACTTTTGAAATTTGTGGAAATTTCATCAAGAGTCAAACCATTTGATAATGATTTTAATAACGTAATATCATAGGATTCAATTTCGAAAAGGGAGTTGTCTCTCAAAGCATGGGCAATTGCTACAGTTGGCTTGACATCTTCATGATTATAAATACGCTGAATTGCGTTTTGCAGCTCAGGAATACTATCTCTCCCTTTTGATATGTAAGCATTGATTTTCAAAGTATTAAAAAGAGATTTGATTCTAAAGGATTTATCTTCTATTGAGAATACGATAGTTTTGATATCAGGTTGTATTTTTTTTACGGCTTCAATCAATTCTTCCCCTGATACTAGCTTATTTTCTCTATGATCAGCTTTGAATGATAAATCACTAATTAATAAATCATAAGGCGCATTGTCATGAATTGCTTTTTTTATTTTTACTAAAGCATCATCACAGTATTTAGCATGATAAATATCGGAGATTGAAATTGCTTGCAAAGCTTGAACTACAGCGATACTGATGCTGTCTAAATCCTCGGCTATTAATACTTTTTGGAACATATATTCAAGTGTTATATTGGAATTGTAAAGCGCACTTTAAATCCTTTATTCGGACTAGTGTCAAAACTAATGTTTCCTTTTACAGCCAGAATACGGTTTTCCACATTTTGAAGTCCATTTTTAGATTTTAGTTGGTTTTCAGTTGCCCCAATGCCGTTATCCATATAGTCTATTTGTAGTTTTTTTTCCTTTAGATTAAAAGTTAGTAGTACTAAACTGCATTGACTATATTTTTTCATGTTCACGAGCAATTCTTGGATAACGCGATAGAGTATGATTTTTATATTACTATCGAGTGTCGACCAATTGATTGCATCCAATCCATTTGCAATTACATTCACCTCATGTGTATTAAAATCAGTCATCATTTCTTTAAAGTCAGACAGGAACGCTGGACCAGTTTCGACGGTGATGTTTTCTTTTGATATATTTCTTGTCCTGCTGTAAATAGTATCTAGGTTAGAGAGTAGTATTTCTTTATTTCGTGTGGTCGATAAATCCTGCGTTTCCGCAAAAGCCATGGTTTGGTAGACATCATTGGCTAACTCATCATGTAGTTTTTTCGAAATCCGAATTTCAGTGGCATACGTTGCTTTTATTTTTTCGCGTTTATTTTTGGCCAAAAGCAAATACGTAATTACAATACCTATTGCCGTGATGGTTCCCACGATGAGGTATAGAAAGATATTTTTCTTTTTTTGTGTAGCTTCCTGCTCTATTTTCTGTACTTTAAGTTGTATGTTTTCCTCCCTTTCTTTTTTCGAATCGTATCTAATTTTAGCATACTGATTTTTGGCTTTTTGCCTAACCTTGGTGATGCTATCATTAATGTGAAGGTATTGCAGCGCATAGTTTTTAGCAGTTGCACCTGTATTGAGTTCTATTAATAATTGTAGACATGCCAAACGTTTTTTTGGAATCCTGAGAGTAGTAGCAGCATTATAACCTAATTTAGCATAGTTGTTTGCGAGGGCAAAATCTTTTTTTTTGTAGTATTCTGATAGAGAAATATAGGTATAGATCTTACTGATGTTATTTGTTTTTAATGCTATACGCAATGATTTTAAATAGTATTCTAGCACTTTAGGTTTACCTAATTCTAAATAACAATTTCCCAAGTTTGTTAATGTTAGAGTATAGGCTTCTACATTATTTGTACTTTTTTTTTTGGTGAGTAAATATTCAAATATGTAAGCGGCCTTTTTGAACTGTTCCATTTCTTGATATGCCCAGGCTATATTATGAAGAGTCGTTAATTTTTCATTGGTTGTCGTTTTTTTTAGTTCTAAAGCTTTGTTGAAATAGAGGAGCGAATTTTTAAAATCTAAAGTAGAGGTTGCGATAATTCCAAGCTGAAAATTTACATCAAAATTATAGGGGTGGTCCTTCTTTTTTTCAAGTAATGGTATAATTTCAGTTGCTGTCGTTTCAGCGCCAGTGTAATCGGATTGTAGATAATGAAGTCTTCCCAGATTTATTAAGGCTAAAATTTTGCGGGAAGTATCTCTTTTTGTTTCAGCGGACAATTTAGCTTTATAAAAATAGTAATAAGCACTATCGTAATTAAGTTTTTGGAAATAGATATCACCTGCATCTATATACTTATCGGTTTCAATTCGATCTGCTTTCGGTCTTTTCCAGTGATTTTTTACTATTTGTTGTTGTGGTTGTTCTTTTTGACAAGAATTCAAGAGTAACAATAACGTTAAGAGTGTAATAGAAAGATAAAGTTTGGTACGAGTCATTTGTCGGAAAAGCAAGAATTTAGTAGTACATAAAGGTTACCTCTCCAGAAAATATAGTAGGATAGAACCTTGCTGTATCAGACAAATATAACGGAATTATTCTTATTAATTCAGGGGATGGAGTGGTTTTAAATACAAAAAAGCAAATTTATGTTGGGATGATAATTTGCACTTTAAATCCTTTGTTTGGACTAGTGTTAAAACGAATGTTTCCTTTTACAGCCAGAATACGGTTTTCCACATTTTGAAGTCCGTTTTTAGATTTTAGTTGGTTTTCAGTTGCCCCGATGCCGTTATCCATATAGTCTATTTGTAGTTTTTTTTCCTTTAGATCAAAAGTTAGTAGTACTAAACTGCATTGACTGTATTTTTTCATGTTCACAAGCAGTTCTTGGATGACGCGATAGAGTATAATTTTTACATTACTATCGAGTGTCGACCAATTGATTGCTTCCAATCCATTTGCAATTACATTCACCTCAGGTGTGTTAAAATCAGTCATCATTTCTTTAAAGTCAGACAAGAACGCTGGACCAGTTTCGACGGAGATGTTTTCTTTCGAAATATTTCTTGTCCTGCTGTAAATAGTATCTAGGTTAGAGAGAAGTATTTCCTTATTTCGTGTGGTCGATAAGTCCTGAGTTTCCGCAAAAGCCATGGTTTGGTAGACATCATTGGCTAACTCATCATGTAGTTTTTTCGAAATCCGAATTTCAGTGGCATACGTTGCTTTTATTTTTTCGCGTTTATTTTTGGCCAAAAGCAAATACGTAATTACAATACCTATTGCCGTGATGGTTCCCACGATGAGGTATAGAAAGATATTTTTCTTTTTTTGTGTAGCTTCCTGCTCTATTTTCTGTACTTTAAGTTGTATGTTTTCCTCCCTTTCTTTTTTCGAATCGTATCTAATTTTAGCATACTGATTTTTGGCTTTTTGCCTAACCTTGGTGATGCTATCATTAAGATGAAGGTATTGCAGCGCATAGTTTTTAGCTGTTGCACCAGTATTGAGCTCTATTAATAATTGCAGACATTCCAAACGTTTGTGTGGAATCCTTAGAGTAGTAGCAGCATTATAACCTAATTTAGCATAGTTGTTTGCAAGGGTAAAATCTTTTTTTTTGTAGTATTCTGAGAGAGAACTATAAGTTGAAATTTTACTACGATTATTGGTCTTTAATGCTATACGCAATGATTTTAAATAGTATTCTAGCGCTTTAGGGTTACCTAATTCTAAATAACAATTTCCCAAGTTTGTTAATGTTAGAGTATAGACTTCTACATTATTTGTACTTTCTTTTTTGGTAAGTAAATATTCAAATATGTATGTGGCATTTTTGAATTGTTTCATTTCTTGATATACGTAGGCTATATTATGTAGTGTTATTAATTTTTCATCGATAGTTATTTTTTTTAATTCTAAAACTTTATTGAAATAGAGGAGCGCATTTTTATAATCTAAAGTAGAGGTTGCGATATTGCCAAGCTGAAAATTTACATCAAAATTATAGGGGTGGTCCTTCTTTTTTTCAAGTAATGGTATAATTTCAGTTACTGTCGTTTCAGCGCCACTGTAATCGGATTGTAGATAATGAAGTCTTCCCAAATTTATTAAGGCTAAAATTATGCGGGAAGTATCTTTTTTTGCCTCGGCTGAGAGTTTAGCTTTTGCATTACAGTAGTAAGCACTATCGTAATTTAGTTTTTGGAAATAGATATCTCCTGCATCTATATACTTATCGGTTTCAATTCGATCTGCTTTCGATCTTTTCCAAGGATTCTTAACTATTTGTTGTGGTTGTTGTTCTTTTTTACAAGAATTCAAGAGTAACAATAATGTTAGTAGTGTAATAGAAAGATAAAGGTTGGTACGAGTCATTTGTATAAAATACTGTTTTTATTTTATTGGGAAGCTATGTCAGTACCAATTTAGTAATTATTAATTCTTATTTGCAAATGAAATAGGTACTTTATTTATTTTGAATTCATTACTAATTAGCTAGAATGTAGTTTTAGAACTGCCCTAAGTTTGTTAAGCTTTAGCCATGCCAAGAGGTTATGGAGTATGCAGGTGCCAAATCATTCTTCTGATAGGTAAATAGATGTGCTGTACTTTTGTTCGGATGTTTTAAATAATATATTAGGACTAGCAGGAGGTAGCTAAAACAAAAACCCCATCGCGACGAATCGGATGGGGCTCTATATCAGTAAGTAATCTAAATTGAGTTTATAAAACGTTTATTTTACTTTGTTAAGTATTGCTTTGAAAGCATCTGGATGATTCATTGCTAAATCGGCAAGAACTTTACGGTTCAATTCGATATTGTTAGCTTTCAATTTCCCGATGAATTGAGAATAAGACATTCCTTCCAATCTAGCTCCAGCGTTGATACGTTGAATCCATAAAGCACGGAAATTTCTTTTATTCACTTTTCTATCACGGTAAGCGTAGCACATTGCTTTCTCTACCGCATTCTTAGCAACTGTCCAAACGTTTTTACGTCTACCAAAGAAACCTTTGGCTTGCTTCATTATTTTTTTTCTTCTTGCTCTTTTAGCAACTGAATTTACCGATCTTGGCATAATTTTTACTTTTTTTTTGTAGCAGGCGGCTTGAATTTAATCAAAAGCACTTAATGGCCCTACTCCAAGGTTATTTGAAATTGTTTTAACCTAAAGAAATCTTTCGTCAAATGTCAAAAGTCGAATGTCGAAAGTGTGCACTTTAGACTTTAAGACTTTCTAACTTTGGACTTATTAGATAATTCTTAATTGTTGTTTGATGCTTTTCATATCTGTTTTGTGAACTAGCGCTGAGTGTGTCAAAGCTAATTTACGTTTTTTAGACTTTTTAGTCAAGATGTGACTTTTAAAAGCATGCTTTCTTTTAATCTTTCCAGAACCAGTAACTTTAAAACGTTTCTTGGCGCTAGATTTGGTTTTCATTTTAGGCATTTTTTCCTAGTGTTTTAATTTATTCTTACTTACTGTCTTTGCGATGAACGAAGCAATCTGCTATCGTTCATCAAATTTTTTATGATGCTATTGTACAAAGCAATCTTTCTTGCTATACAGTTTCTTTATCGTCAGAAGCAGGTTGAGCTCCCGTATTTTTTACAACTGGTTTTTGTTGATTTTCCTTTGCTTTTGGCTGTGATTGCGTTGATTTACCTTTCTTAGGAGCAATGAACATAATCATCCTCTTTCCTTCAAGAACTGGCATAGCTTCTACTTTACCAAATTCTTCAAGATCTGTAGCTAGTCTCAATAATAAGATTTGACCTTGATCTTTATAGATAATCGAACGTCCTTTAAAGAAAACAAATGCTTTCAATTTCGCACCTTCTTTCAAGAACTTTTCAGCATTCTTTCTTTTAAATTCGTAATCATGCTCATCTGTTTGAGGTCCAAAACGAATTTCCTTAACGACTACTTGCGTAGATTTCGCTTTAAGGATTTTATCACGTTTCTTTTGCTCGTAAACAAATTTCTTATAATCCATGATTTTACAAACCGGTGGATCAGCATTTGGTGAAATCTCCACTAGATCCAATTCAAATTGGTCTGCTAGTCTTAGAGCCTCCGAAAGTTTAAAAACTCCAGGTTCAATATTTTCACCTACAAGTCTTACTTCTTGTATACCACGAATAAGATTATTTATTCTGTGTGCATCCTTTTTTTCTACGCGAGGTTGGTAACCTCTGTTGCTTCTTATTGCTATGACTTTATAATTTAAGTTAAACTGTAAATACTTTTAATGTTTTGTTGATCTCTTCGTTTACAATAGTTACAAATTCTTCTATTGTTACGGTGATATTTCCTTTTCCTTCTTGTCCGTGACGACGTATAGAAATAGTCCCATTTTTCTCTTCTTCCTCGCCTACAATCAGCATAAACGGGGTTTTTTGCATTTCGGCATCTCTAATTTTCTTCCCGATTGTCTCGTTTCTATTGTCTACAAGGGCGCGAATTTCGTGATTTTCTAGGAGATTTAAAACTTTTTTCGCATATATTTCATATTTCTCACTCAAAGACAATATTATAGCCTGTTCAGGCATTAACCAAAGAGGGAAATTTCCTGCGGTATGTTCTAATAAAATTGCAATAAATCGTTCCATTGAGCCAAAAGGAGCTCTGTGAATCATTACAGGTCTATGTAATTCGTTATCAGATCCTTTATATGTCAAATCAAAACGTTCTGGTAAGTTGTAATCCACTTGAATCGTTCCTAATTGCCATTGTCTTCCAAGGGCATCTTTTACCATGAAATCTAACTTTGGACCATAGAAAGCGGCTTCGCCATATTCAACTACAGTATTCAAACCTTTATCTGCAGCAGCATTGATAATAGCATTTTCTGCTTTTTCCCAGTTTTCGTCTGTACCTATATACTTATCTCTGTTTTCTTTGTCTCTTAGTGAAATCTGAGCTGTAAAGTTTTCGAATCCCAATGAACCAAATACATAAAGAACCAAGTCAATTACTTTCTTAAACTCTTCATCCAGTTGTTCTGGTGTGCAAAATATATGTGCATCATCTTGAGTAAAACCTCGTACTCGAGTTAAACCGTGTAGTTCACCACTTTGTTCGTATCGGTAAACAGTACCAAATTCAGCGTAACGCTTTGGTAAATCTTTGTATGACCAAGGACGTACGTTGTAAATTTCGCAGTGATGCGGACAGTTCATTGGTTTTAATAAAAATTCTTCTCCTTCAGCTGGTGTGCTTATAGGTTGGAAACTATCAGCACCATATTTTGCATAATGTCCTGACGTTACATACAATTCTTTTTGACCAATATGCGGGGTCACTACTTGCTCGTAACCGCCTTTTTTCTGTGCTTTTTTCAAAAATTGCTCAAGACGATCTCTTAATGCAGCGCCTTTTGGTAACCATAAAGGCAATCCTGCACCTACTTTTTGTGAAAAAGCAAACAATTCTAGTTCTTTTCCTAGTTTTCTGTGATCACGGCGTTTTGCCTCTTCCAGTAGTTCTAGGTATTCGGTTAAATCTTTTTGTTTAGGGAAAGATGTTCCGTAAACACGAGTCAACTGCTTGTTTTTCTCGTCACCTCTCCAGTAGGCTCCGGCAACACTCATGACCTTCATCGCTTTAATGATTCCTGTATTAGGAATATGTCCACCACGACATAAATCAGTAAAGGTATCATGATCGCAAAACGTAATGGTTCCGTCCTCAAGATTGGTAATCAGTTCCGTTTTGTAAACGTTATCCTTATATAGTTCTAGAGCTTCAGCTTTAGAAACAGGACGCAGTTTGAATTCATGCTTTCCTCTTGATATTTCAAGAACACGATCCTCAATTTTTTTGAAATCAGCATCAGTGATTTTCTGATCTTCAAAATCCACATCATAATAAAACCCATTGGATATTGCTGGTCCTAATGTTAGTTTGATTCCAGGATACATTTCCTCAAGAACCTGTGCCATTACATGTGAAGTCGAATGCCAAAAAGCTTTTTTTCCGCCTTCGTCATTCCAAGTATATAATATAAGACTGCCGTCCGTCGTCAAAGGAGTTGTGGTTTCTACAGTTGTACCATCAAAAGAAGCCGAAATTACATTTCTGGCAAATCCTTCGCTAATGCTTTTCGCAACATCCATAGGAGTAATCCCAGGAGCAAACTCTTTAATTGACCCGTCGGGCAAAGTAATCTTAATCATCGTTTGTTATTTTAAGAATGCAAATATAGACCATTACAAAAATACATACAATATATAAGGAAGGTTTGTTGTTTCAATTAGTACCAAAAACAATATTGGTACTCATTATATATAGGTAAAGGGCAAAAGATTCTTTTAGGAGCTGTTTCCCGCTATTCGTTTTAATCTTTTCTCTCGTTAAAGAAACGAGAGAAAAGGATTTTCACTGCTATCGGGGCTAGGGGAGTAGGTTTATAATTTGCAATTCATTTAAAATAGTAATAAATCCAGTCTTTATTAGGTATTCAATTGGTAGAGAAAGTTGCGATGCGGTTGATTATGTATAAATTCAACCGCTAATTTTGGAGATAAAGCAGCTTATTCGTTTTGATAGAGTGTTGTGGTTCAAAAAAAAATTACTTACAAAATTCACGTTTACAGCGATTTAAAACATAAGTTAAG
>NZ_JBWJVK010000044.1:0-15413 GCF_056428945.1 Flavobacterium sp. GNP010
AAAGAATTAAAAGCACTTCCTGAAGGTTCTACTCCCACTCGCTTCCATATTTTCTCATCCAAAAAAGAAAATGCCAATGCGACTGTCAAAGCTTTAGAAATACTTTGAATAGAAAATTTTTCATTACTATCCCCTACCCCATAGTCTTCTTCATCAATTGTTGTCAAATGAATCCCAAATTTATCTGGATTTACTTTAGCTAATTCAGGAATAGAAAAAGTTACCTTCCCTTGTGATGGGCGTTTTTTAGATTCGTTATATATTTCTTGTAAAATGACTTTATAATTCATGTAACAGACTTTGATATATTTAAAATGGAGAAATTAAGTTTTCAACTTTTTTTTCTTTGCTGCCGGAAAC
Source organism: Flavobacterium sp. GNP010 (assembly GCF_056428945.1). Taxonomy (NCBI): domain Bacteria; kingdom Pseudomonadati; phylum Bacteroidota; class Flavobacteriia; order Flavobacteriales; family Flavobacteriaceae; genus Flavobacterium; species Flavobacterium sp. GNP010. The sequence goes on from NZ_JBWJVK010000044.1 coordinate 361, forward strand.
AACACATTATTTAAAATCAAGCGATAGCCAGGAGAATTGGGATGCAGATCCAAAACCGTAGGAGGATCGCCTACTTGATGCTGAAAATCCTCTGGATCATGACCGCCATAAAAAGTAAACATCCCTTTCCCTCTTTGTCCATTTAAATATCGGACTTCACCATTCAACTCACAAGTTCCCATTACTAAAATATTAGACTTCACTAATGCGCTATCAAAAGCGGTCGTTTGTCCCATAAATCCTTTGACTAATTGTGTGTGATTTTGACAAAGCATGCTTGGAATTGGATCCCATTTTGCAGAAAATTCCATCAGTGTAAAATAATCCTTATCTACAGGAATTCGGCGCTTAGGAGTCATATCAATATCTGAAAATTCATATTGTTCTGGTCTTCTTTCTAATATATAATCCTTGAATGCAAATGAATTACTGTAATTCATTTTAGACTGGTAGTTGCCTTCACTAGGATCTCCATCAAACATGGTTTCACAAATATCAACACCATCAGCTGCGAGTGCAATATCAAAACTGTCCGTTGCTGAACACATCGCAAACATAAAGCCACCGCCTATGACAAAATCCCTTATTTTTTTGGCTACAGCACCTTTCTCTACCGCGACTTTCGTAAAACCAAGTTTGGTTGCTAATGCTTCAGCATCTTTTTTTTGTTCAATGTACCACGGCGCATTTTTATAAGCTGCATAAAATTTACCGTATTGCCCTGAAAAATCTTCATGATGCAAGTGCAACCAATCATAAAGCAACAATTGATCACTTAAAACTTCTTCATCATAAATAGGTGTGAAAGGAATTTCGGCATACGTTAACACCAGAGTAACTGCATCATCCCAAGGTTGTTTGCCTTTTGGTGTATAAACCGCAATTTTAGGTGCTTTTTCAAGTATCACAGATTCCATATTTTGAGAAGGACTCGCTATTTCATTTAAAATCGCAACTTCATCACTATCTGAAATTACTTCAAAACTCACACCACGAATTTGACATTCTTTGCGAATTTCATCCGCATCAGGCAATAGAAAAGACCCCCCACGATAGTTCAACAACCAACTGGCTTTGTAATTTTTATTTAAACACCAATACGTTATTCCGTATGCTTTGAGATGGTTTTTTTGGCTTGTTTCATCCATTGGTAACAAAATAAAAGAAGCTTTTACTGTTATCGTTAACAAGAGAAGAAACGTATAGAGAAATGCTTTATACATCGATTTAAGATTTTATACCTCAAAGATAGAAAGTAAGTCATTTAAATGCTTTAATCTTTCATTAAATATTTCCTCTAGAATAGTTTATAATAAAAACACGTAAAACTACGTATAGCCAAACCATTTTCTATCTATAAATTTGACACATAAACTTAATCTACTACCATGAAAAATTTAGTATTAAATCATCCAGAAAAAAATAGAAAAGCGAGTGTAATGGATCTTGTAAAAAAAGCAGCAATAGCGGTCTTAATAGCGCTAATTGTTACCTTTTATTATTTGTGTTATCATTTTATTTTTAAATAAAAACTCTTTTTAAATCCCCAAATACAGTACCTAATTATTGTGAAAAACTACTACAACACTTTAGCAGAAGAGATTTTTTATTTGGCTAATTTAGAAATAGATACAGATTCATTGAGAAGACAATTTTTCTATATTGATCCCGTAAAACTTGATAAAAGCTTAGACACTGATGATTTAAAAAAAGCATTTTGGATCAATGTTTACAATGCTTTCCACCTCATCATCTCCAATGATCTCAATCAAAATACTAAAATTTTTGATCTTAAAAGAATCAAAATTGCGGGCTCAGTACTTTCCTTAAATGATATTGAACACGGCATCCTGAGAAAAGGTAAGTTTAAAATTGGTTTTGGTCATATCGCCAATCCTTTTTATTCGGATTTTATAAAAAATCTAGCAGTTAGTACAGTCGATAACAGAATTTGTTTTGCTTTAAGACATACTAATTTGACAGCAGAAAACATTGAGTATTTCGATTGTGACCTGATAGAGGAACAACTTACTATAATTTCTAACGATTTTATACGTAATGATACTGAATATGATACTGAATTAAAGACAAGTAAACATTCGGCTTTTTTAGTATCGTATTTGAAAAATTTTAGAGGCAAAGATTCCGTAAAAAAAATAGTGAAAACAACTTCAGGTGTAGACTTAGTATAGTACAAAATAAGAATTAAAGACTACTATTGAGCCCAAAACTGCAACTAGCTAAAGCAACAAACTTTCCCAAAATTATTGAACAATGAATTCAACTCATTAATCATTCAATAGCAAAAGTGAATTCTGAACAGCATAAACTACCAAGCCAGCTATATTCCTAGATTCGGTTTTTAAGAGTAAATTGTTGCGATGTCCCTCGACTGTTCTGGGACTAATAAAAAGTTGATCCGCAATTTCTGCCGTACTTTTTTGAAGACAGATTAGTTTAAGTACTTCTATCTCACGTGGACTAAGAAAGTTAGAATCGAAATTACTTTTAGTTTTTTTAGTTGTCAAAACATCGTCTTGAATAATTTTCATTACATAATCTGTGTAATAAAAACCCTTTGAAGCTACTTCATTTATTGTAGTGAGTAATTCTTGTGGGGTAGCATTTTTTATCAAGTAGGAAACTGCTCCAACATCTATCATATTGGCCACAAAAGATTTAGAATCATAACTAGTAAGTGCAATGATTTTCAGCTCTGGAAATTCCTTTCTAATAATCTTGGTAGCCTCAACACCATTTATTACAGGCATTTTTAAATCCATGATAATAATATCTGGATGATTATTGGTGTTGTGTTGTAAATAAAAAATCAAATCCTCCCCATTTGAGGCTTCAAAAATAATATCAATATTAGCTTCGCGTCCCAACAAGAAGGAAATTCCTTTTCTAAAAAGGACTTCATCATCAACTAATATTATTTTGATAGCGTCTCTCATTTTAAAAGTTAAAAACTACTGAAATTCCTTTATTTACTGCACTCTCTAGGATCATTTCTCCTTTTAAAAAAGCGACTCTGCTTTCTATATTTTTCATTCCTAAACCTTTTTGATTATCGATAGTTATGGTATCAAAACCAATTCCGTTATCCTTGTAGGTACACCTTTTCATTTCTTGTATGTCCTCGATAACAATCGAAATATGAGATGCTTTTCCATGACGCAACGAATTGTTCATTAATTCCTGCAAAATTCTAAATACATGCAAGTGCCTATCGTTATCAGTAATGTCAAAGTTCGTTTTATTTTCATACTGTACCTCAACCACTTTAGAACTGCTGAATTCTAAACACAATTCTTCAATTCCGGCATGAAGTCCAAATTTTTCTAAAACGGGAGGCAGCAGCCCGTGAGCAATTTTCCTTGAACTATCAAGTGCTTTGCTCGTGAGCTCAATAATCGTTTTTGTAATTCCAAGGGTTTCATTTTCGGTTAAGTTAGGTGCCGTAAGCAAGTAACTGTTTAAAGAAACTATGTTTAGCTTAGAACTAATATCGTCATGTAAATCTTGTGCAATACGTTTGCGTTCCTCTTCTTGCGTAATGATTACAGCACTTAAAAGTTCCTTTTGATACTGAATTTCTAAGTCTTTCTTTTCTAATTCCTTTTGAATAATTCTCTTTCTTGAATAATAGAAAAATATAATTAAAGTCACCGCAACGACAATAAAAAAACCAGAGATATAAAAAATAATCTCTACTATTTCTTTCTCATCCGCTAGATTTTTCAACATAATTTAGTTTTTAATTGCTTTATTGTAAAAACTTCTTTTCCATTCGAAAAGTATAAACAACTGATAAACAATAACGAAAAATGAATTTACATTCCAAGTTAATAATTTAAATTCATCACTTAGTCCAGTTGTTATGTTTCCTACAAAAAACAGAACTGTACTTGCTAGTAAATATATAATTATTCCAATAGTTAAATAATAATATTCTTTATCCTCTAAAAGCATGTTGTACAAATGCATTATGGCAAATAAAACTACAAGTAAAGATGTAAGTGCAATTTCAAATAAATTAAACTTAAAAAATAGCTCTGGATGGAACCAATAATCCAGCAATAACAACAAAGAACCCACAATCATACTATAATGTATCACGATAACTTGAGGCTTCGTCTTCATCAATAATTTGTAAAAAAAACCCAAACACAAAAACTGCCCAATAAAATAAGCATGAACTAGATATAAGTTATTTTCACTTTGTAATACTAAAATCTCCATGATTAGCTGTACAACCACTAAAATCGTAAGATAATAAACAAGATATTGAAAGGTTTTCCCATGTTTAGAAAAACCTCTCCAATATAAAATAAAATTTAGTAGTAATAAAAAATATCCTCCGTAGGCTAAGATCAAATCCATTGCTATTAATTTTGCAATGGACTATTTGGGTCACCATGCGGCGGACAAGGTCTAGAAGCATCATACACAATACTAATATCTTCATCTACGTTAGGCTCTTTTTCAGTTTCCGAAGTTCCAAAAACGTCTCTGTAAATCCCTGTTTCATCTTTGTTTGCTCCTACAAACAAGAGTGTTTCTTCATTATTATCATTTATACCCATATAGGCACGCACAGCTTCTGTTTTAAGAGCTAATACTGCTTCAAGGCTTTCTCTTGGAATTAAAAAAGCATTAACTTTCTTTTTTGAATCCTCAATTTCAATATTGTTTTGAAACGCTTTGGTCCATTTTTCGGCAGTTTGCAATGAAATTTCAATTGACCCAGGGAAATTTTCGTTGTCCATAATTGTGTGTGTGTTTTAAGGTTAGTTTTATAGAACTTACTGTACTAAATAAGCGAAGCTAATTTATTCAATTTTTTTTACAAAAAGAACATTATAATTTATTAAAAATATACTGATACTTTTAATAAAAAATGCCCACAAAATATTCATTGAGGGCATATTATACAATTACAACAGACTATTAAAAAGGAACATCACTGTCATCATCAAAATCATTCAAATTACTCCCGAAAGCATCATTTGCTGATGGTAAATTTTTTGTAATAAAAGGATTGTCCTCTTGATTCATACTTGATGGTAAATCATCATAACCTCCACTAAAATCTTCCAGATTATCAAACTTCCCGAGGTGTCCAATGAACTTTAATCGAACGTTTTCTATACTACCATTACGGTGTTTTGCAATCATGATTTCGGCTTGTCCTGCTGTTGGTGAAGCTTCATCATCATCCCATTCGTCAATTTTATAATATTCTGGACGGTATAAAAACGAAACAATATCGGCATCTTGCTCAATCGCCCCAGATTCACGTAAATCCGATAATAAAGGTCTTTTACTAGAACCACGGGTTTCTACGGCACGCGATAATTGTGAAAGGGCAATAACAGGAACATTCAATTCCTTAGCTAATGCTTTTAAATTTCGGGAAATAGTAGAAATCTCCTGCTCTCTATTTCCGCCCCCTTTTCCGTTTCCTCCAGCGGTCATCAATTGCAAATAATCGACAATGATAATTCGGATTCCGTGTTGCGAAACCAAACGTCTTGCCTTGGCCCGTAAATCGAAAATAGACAAAGAAGGGGTGTCATCTATAAACAACGGTGCTTTCTCTAAATTCTTCACTTTGGTACTCAATTGTTCCCACTCGTGTTTTTCTAATTTACCGGTACGCAACTTCTCTGATGAGAGTCCGGTTTCTGAGGAAATCAAACGGGTGATCAGCTGAACTGATGCCATCTCCAACGAAAATAAGGCTACTGGCATTCCAAAATCGATTGCCATATTTCGAGCCATCGATAATACAAATGCGGTTTTACCCATCGCTGGCCTTGCTGCAATAATAATTAAATCACTTGGTTGCCAACCCGAAGTTATCTTATCTAATTTATCAAAACCTGTTGCTACACCACTTAATCCTTCTTGACCGGCAATTTCCTCGATTCTTTTTTTGGCTTGCAGTACTAAACTCTGCGCCGTTTCTGAACTACGTTTTATGTTTCCCTGCGTAACTTCGTAAAGTTTAGACTCAGCTCTGTCTAATAAATCAAAAACATCGGTAGTTTCATCATAGGAATCTTCGATAATTTCTGATGATATCCGAATCAAACTACGCTGAATAAATTTCTGTAAAATAATTCTGGAGTGAAATTCAATATGCGCCGAAGAAGAAATCTTTTGCGTAAGTTGAATAAGATAAAAATCCCCACCGGCCAGATCTAATTTTGCGTTTTTCTTTAATTGGGCCGAAACAGTTAATAAGTCAATGGGTTGTGTCTCGGTAAAAAGCTGAACAATAGCTTCAAAAATATGTTTGTGTGCGTCTTTGTAAAAAGCATCAGGTTGTAAAATATCAATGACATCATCTACCCCTTTTTTATCAATCATCATGGCACCCAGCACCGCCTCTTCTAAATCGAGAACCTGAGGAGGTAATTTCCCCTTTTCTAAACTTATAATTGTTGTTTTATCCACCTTTACGGGGTTTATATTTCTGAAGTTTTCCATAGAGCGAAAGTAGCAAAAATTAAAAAAATATTGAGATCGAGTTGTTACAAATAATTGTTTATAAATAACTATTTTTTGTTTATAACCAAAAAAAAATCCGAAACGGCAAGGCTTCGGATTAAAGATAATTTTGTAAGCTTTTACTCCTTATACTCACCCATTTTACTGTATTTCTCCATTCTTTGAGCGATTAATTCAGCTGTTGATAAGTCTTTCAATTCATTAAAACCTTTCATGATATATTGTTCTACTGTTTTAAAAGTAGTGGCTCTATCGTAGTGTGCTCCACCCAAAGGCTCTGGTATAATATCATCGACTAATTTTTGTTTTTTCATGTCAGCTGATGTCAATTTTAAAGCTTCGGCAGCTTGTTCTTTGTATTCCCAGCTTTTCCATAAAATAGAAGAACATGACTCTGGAGAAATAACAGAATACCAAGTGTTTTCCATCATGTATACTTTATCGCCTACACCTATTCCTAATGCACCTCCAGAAGCTCCTTCGCCAACAATTACGGTGATGATAGGCACTTTTAAACGAATCATTTCAAATATGTTTCTGGCAATAGCTTCTCCTTGCCCACGCTCCTCGGCTTCTAAACCGGGATAAGCTCCGGGAGTATCAATCAACGTCAAAACCGGAATGCCAAATTTCTCTGCCATTTTCATTAAACGCAACGCTTTTCTATAGCCTTCTGGATTTGCCATACCGAAATTTCTGTACTGACGCATCTTAGTATTGATTCCTTTTTGTTGACCTACAATCATGAATGATTGTCCATCTATTTGACCTAAACCACCAATCATGGCTTTGTCATCTTTAAAATTTCTATCACCAAAAAGTTCTAAGAAAGTCCCTTTTGTAAGATTTGTAATGTGTTCTAAAGTGTAAGGTCTATTAGGATGACGGGAAAGTTGTACCCGTTGCCAAGCGGTCAAGTTTCTATAAATTTGTCTTTTAGTCTCTTCTAACTTTTTGTTGATTTGTTTGCAAGTATTCGTTACATCAACATCCGATTCTTGACCAATAATAAGACATTTGTCTAACTGCTCTTCTAGTTCTTTTATTGGAAGCTCAAAATCTAAATATTCCATAGGATTTTTGCGTTTTTGTTTTTATTTCGAACGGCAAATATAAAATTTTAAATCGTTCAAAAAGGTAAATAATCTATTTATGTATAAAAGTTTGCTTCAATAAAGCAAGAATTTCTTAAACCGTTTTGCCCTTTTGGTAGTGTTTAATCGCACCGTTCAGGATTACTGTAATTACAATTATTAGTGCTCCAATGTAAAATTCAAAACTCATTTTCTCTTTTCCGCCAAGGATAAAATAAGCCAGAATAATGCCGTAAACAGGTTCTAAGTTGGTCGTTAACATGACTGTATATGGCGTTAGTTTTTGCATCACTTTGACCGAAGCCGTAAAAGCATAGGCCGTACAAACAGAAGCCAGAATCAATATTAAAGTCCAATTATTTGCAGTCAAAACAAAAAATTCTGTCGTGAATTTCCCTTGAAACAAAAAGTAAATGGTTATAAAGGTGACACCTGCCAGGAATTCATAAAAAGAGATTACCGAGGGATTGTGAACTGCAATAAGTTTACCGTTCATGAGCGTAAACAAAACCCCTAATATGATCGAAGCTAAAGCGTACAACATTCCGTCAAGGTAGTTGATTTCGACTTTCATAATCAGTGCTAATCCGGCAATAATTACAAGGCCAAAAAAGACTTCGTACCACAAAACCTTTCGCCCATAAAAGAGTGGCTCTAAAATAGATGCAAAAAAGGCACCCAATGAAAAAACCGATAGTGTTATAGACACATTAGACACATGAATCGCTTTAAAAAAAAAGATCCAGTGTAACGCAATCAATAAACCGACGAAAATCAATTTAAGGAACGACTTTAAGGGAATTCGAAACGATTTTTTCTTAAACACCAAAAACAACGCTAAAAAGACAGCGGCAAAAAACATGCGATACCAAACCAAGGCATCTGCTGTAATGGTGATTAAAGCGCCTAAAATGGCCGTAAAACCCCAAATAAAAACAATCAGATGGAGGTTTAAATAACTTTTTAAATTATCGTTTTGCATTTCGTAGTAGATAAAGGGCTAAAATTCCAAAGGCTATATTGGGTAACCAAACGGCTAACATGGGCGGAATACTGGATTTCTCTGCCAATACCCCAAAGATTTTATCAAAAAATACAAAGGCAAAAGCCAATGCAATCCCTATTGCTAAATTGGTTCCCATACCGCCTCGTCGCTTCATAGCAGAAACGGCAACGGCAATAATAGTAAGAATAAATGCTGAGACCGGCACGCTGTATTTTTTATACAGCACCACCAAATATACATTTATAGTAGAGGAACCTCTTGCTTTTTCTTTTTTTATAAAGGCGTTTAATTTTCCTAAACTCAACGTTTCAGCAATGTAAACCACTGGTGCTAAATCTTCTAAATCAAAATTAAAAACAACCTCTTTTTCTGGGAGTTTTACAATAACATCATTGGTTTCACCTACCGTTCTTTTCGTATAATCGTATAAGATATATTTACGTTTCTTGGGATCGTATTTTATTCTGGAAGCAGTAATTTTATGTACTAATTTCTGATTTTTAAACTTTTCTAATGAAAAATTAAAAGCCGTTTTAGATTCGGCATTAAAACTATTTACATAAATAAACTCGTCATCGCTAATTTGTCGGTACACATCGGTATTGTCGCCAAGCATCGCCTCTTTACCGCCTCCTTTTAAGTACGTGTACCTAAAATTATTGAAGCCTTCACTGGCTTTTGGAACCACAAAGAAACCCATCAACAGTACAAAAACAGAAACTATAGAAGCACCAATAATATACGGACGTAAAAAACGCGTAAATGAAATCCCAGAACTCAAAATAGCGATAATCTCAGTATCATTGGCTAATTTTGAAGTAAACCAAATTACCGATAAAAATAAAAATATCGGAAAAAGAGAATTCGCAAAATAAATCGTAAAGTTATAGTAGTACAACGCAATATCTAAAAACGGGATTTTATTCTCCAGCATTTTATTGATCTTCTCCGATACATCAACTACAATTCCGATGGGGATAAACAACAACAGCATCACCGCAAATGTGGCTAAATATCTTTTAAGGATGTATTTGTCTATTATTGTTAGCATTTTTTCTCGTGATTAGTTAGTAGTCCTTAGTGAATAGTACTTAGTAAATAGTCCCTAGTGAGTGGTTCTTAGTAAAAAGTCTTTAGCAACTTAGAATAGGCTGAAGTAATTATTTAGAGTACGAGCAACAAAATGGCTATATTCAATTTATCATTTTTGCTATTCACTACTTACTTTTCACTTACAAACGTTGATTCATATTTTTCACCATCATTTCTTTCCAAGGCTTAAAATCACCTGCTAAGATATGTTTTCTGGCTTCACGAACCAACCACATATAAAAACCAAGATTGTGTATCGTAGCAATTTGTTTTCCCAGGTATTCATTGGCAGCAAAAAGATGGCGCAAATACGCTTTAGTATATTCAGTATCTACCCAAGTGATTCCCATCTCATCTACAGGAGAAAAATCAGCTTCCCACTTTTTATTTTTAATATTGATGGTTCCGTTAGCGGTAAACAACATTCCGTTGCGGGCGTTACGAGTAGGCATCACACAATCAAACATATCAATACCCAAAGCTATGTTTTCAAGAATGTTAATAGGCGTTCCTACACCCATCAAATACCTTGGTTTGTCTTCGGGTAAAATTTCACACACCACCTCAGTCATGGCATACATTTCCTCTGCAGGTTCCCCTACAGATAAGCCGCCTATGGCATTTCCTTGTTGGTTGGAATTGGCAATATATTCTGCTGATTGTGCCCGTAAATCTTTATAGGTACTTCCTTGTACAATAGGGAAAAAAGTTTGCTCGTACCCGTACTTAAACGGTAGCGTGTCTAGGTGATTAATGCAGCGATCCAACCAACGGTGCGTCATTTTCATAGAGCGCTTCGCATAGTTGTAATCGCAAGGATAGGGCGTGCATTCATCAAATGCCATGATAATATCGGCACCTATGGTACGTTGTATCTCCATCACATTCTCAGGCGTAAAAAAATGGTACGAACCATCAATATGCGATTTAAACTTTACCCCTTCTTCCTTAATTTTTCTATTGGCACTCAAGGAATACACTTGGTATCCGCCAGAATCTGTCAATATATTTCTGTCCCAGTTCATAAACTTGTGCAAACCACCCGCTTTTTCTAGAATTTCAGTCTGCGGACGTAAGTACAAGTGATACGTATTTCCTAAAATAATATCAGGATTTATATCCTCTTTCAATTCCCGCTGATGCACCCCTTTTACAGAGGCAACAGTACCTACTGGCATAAATATTGGCGTTTCAATTACCCCGTGATCGGTGGTAATAGTTCCCGCTCTAGCCTTAGATAACGGATCTTTTTTTAATAAATCAAACTTCATTTTGTATTGTATTATCTACATCTTTCTTAAAAACCCTATCCTATCACTACAATAACACAGCGCCAAAAAAATTATGCAACGTATATCTCCCGATTGTTCGGCTGGCAAAGATAGGTTAATTTGAAACCCACATCAAAAAATATTTTTCTGCACTTCATTCCCTCAAAACAACTTCAATTCCCTCTTGGGTGTACCCCTACGTAAAAACTTCGGGTCGGGCTTTCGGCTTTATCTTTCCGTTCCACTACAAGGATACCTCCCGAAGTCTCGGGATCATCCCTTACACAAAAAAAAGATGTAACAATTCAAGGCGCAAAATGGAGTAAAAATCTTAAAATAAATGTATCTTTAAACACCAAAAAAGAGGCACAATGAACTGGAAAGCAGCACCCTTAAAACATAGAGACGAAAATAGAATTGCACTCTATTTTGAAAAAAACCAAGAACTCATTCAACAAGTCAAGCAAATAAGGGGCGCTAGATGGAGCCAACAAAAAAAACTGTGGCACATACCCGACACTATCGAAAACAGAATCCAGTTTGAACTGCAACCACAACACGTAGAGCAACTTTCTCTTGACGCGATTCACTATTTAGAAAAATTCAAACAATGGTTGCAATCCAAACGCTATAGTCCGAACACCATAGCCACGTACTCTGAGGCCTTAAAAACATTTTTACTCTTTTTTCCAGAAAAAAGCATCCCCGAAATAGACAACAATGATGTAATCCTGTTCAATAACAACTACATCCTTGACAAAAAATTATCTGAATCCTATCAAAACCAAATTGTAAATGCCATCAAACTCTTTTTTAAAATAGTATTAGATACCAAAATTGACATTGACAAGATACACCGACCCAAACGCGCCAAAGTATTACCCAATGTGCTAAGCAAAGAAGAGGTAAAACTAATCTTGAATGCCCACAACAACCTCAAGCATAAAACAATGCTTTCCTTAATTTATAGTTGTGGTTTGCGTAGAAGCGAACTCCTAAATTTAAAACCTGCTGATATTGATTCTAAAAGAGGAATTATAATTATCCGCCAAAGCAAGGGTAAAAAGGACAGAATTACTCCCTTATCTCCAAAATTTTTAGAGATGCTCCGAGAATATTACATAGGCTATAGACCTAAAATTTGGCTTTTTGAAGGGGTAACTCCTGGAGAAAGGTATTCCGAAAAAAGTTTACAAAGTGTCCTTAAGCAAGCATTACAAAAAGCAAGCATTACAAAACCCGTTAGTTTGCATTGGTTGCGTCATAGTTTTGCTACTCATTTGCTGGAAAGCGGTACCGATTTGCGCTACATACAAGAATTATTGGGTCATAATAGCAGTAAAACTACCGAAATTTACACCCACGTAAGTACGAAAAGTTTGCAACAAATTAAAAGTCCGTTTGATGATTTATAAAAAAATATACTACATTTGAAAATAAATAAAACTGACTCTTGTCAGACAAAGCCACCCAATATTGGGGTGATAGGTCTGATTTTGTCAGACATATATACAAGTTGGCGGTCAGTTTACCGCAGAGAACTAAATACAAAAAGAAGATAGTAGTTTTGGAAAAAGAAGAATTAAATAAAATCATCGAAAAAATTGAAAGTGAAAATTCTAAAGAAAAAGCATTTTTTGGAATTCACTACGTAGATGCAGGAGATGAATTATTTATTAAAGCAAATAAATACGGGCTAGAATTGTTTGCGAACGAACTGTTGAAAGCATCTCGAAATGCTGATGAAATTATCCAAAATTCAGACAAAAACATATTAACATTTGACCCGAAAGAAAAATGGATTACTAGCGATATTTGGCTTGCGTATATTGAACCAAAAGCAGATAACAGAATTGACATCAATGACAAACCATATAAAAAGAAATGGAAAGATAAAGTTTTCGAATATGGTTGCTTAACAATAATTGGAATTGGAATAATAGTTTTTATCGCGGGAATTTTTGCAGTAATTAGTTGGTTCAGATAAAAACAAGCAAAAGTATAGAATCGAAAATTTATTAAATAGAATAAAACCGAACCGCCAACACACGCTACAAGCAATTTGGGTATTAGGCTTAATGGAAAAATTAGTTTGTATTTGGAAGATTTGGCAAATCCGAATAATGGGCTTAATTTAGTCCAAACTGCTTTTAGCGCGGGAACGTTGGCGGTCAGTTTACCGTAGAGAACTAAATACAAAAAAGAAGATAGTAGTTTTGGAAAAAGAAGAATTAAATAAAATCATCGAAAAAATTGAAAGTGAAAATTCTAAAGAAAAAGCATTTTTTGGAATTCACTACGTAGATGCAGGAGATGAATTATTTATTAAAGCAAATAAATACGGGCTAGAATTGTTTGCGAACGAACTGTTGAAAGCATCTCGAAATGCTGATGAAATTATCCAAAATTCAGACAAAAACATATTAACATTTGACCCGAAAGAAAAATGGATTACTAGCGATATTTGGCTTGCGTATATTGAACCAAAAGCAGATAACAGAATTGACATCAATGACAAACCATATAAAAAGAAATGGAAAGATAAAGTTTTCGAATATGGTTGCTTAACAATAATTGGAATTGGAATAATAGTTTTTATCGCGGGAATTTTTGCAGTAATTAGTTGGTTCAGATAAAAACAAGCAAAAGTATAGAATCGAAAATTTATTAAATAGAATAAAACCGAACCGCCAACACACGCTACAAGCAATTTGGGAATTTGGCTTAATTTGAAATTGGTTTTGTATTTGGCAGATTTGGCAAATCCGAATAATGGGCTTAATTTAGTCCCAAACTGCGTGTAGCGCGGGGACGTTATCACTCAGCTTCGTCAGAACTACCAAAAACTCGCTCGTCTTTATAATAATTCATTAAGTCAAAAAAGTGTTTAAAATCAATTGCATTGTGTCCATAATCTAAAGTATCAATCATTTCATCGTTATCAGTTTCTGAATAATTAAAACCAAACATTTCATTAATTTTTCTATCTAAGGCAAAACCAGATGATTTAGCTTTTAACGTGGCTTTTTTTCTTGCTTCAAATAGCTTTTTCAATTCTTTTATATTTTTGTCCATATCGTTGTGAATAAAAAGCCGAAGTGATAACCTACGCTACACAATATTCAGGCTTTAGGTTTAATTTAATAATTGTTTGTGTCTGTAAGTACTGGTCTTTAATCAATAATTCAGGTGTACTTTATCCTGAACATCGTGTAGCTTTTCCGTTGTGCGTTATTTTCGAGCGACAGAAAACCTAAAATAAAATAGAAATATGAGTTGGGAAATTGTATTATTTAGTTCAGTACAAAATTTAGTTTCATTAGAAAATCTAAACGAAGATTTACTAAAACCAATTGATTTTGACAAAGTATTGAAATCAAAATTTGTAAACATAAAGAAATCCGAAAATCATAACGAAATTATTGGAAAAGATTTCTCGGTTGAATTTTTTAACGATGAAGAATTGGTTAGTAATAAAATGTTGAGTGTTTACGGCGAAAATGGATTGTTTGAATTAATAAGAATTGCAAAAGAAGAAAATTGGCAAATTTATGATAGCGGAATTGACAAAATGCTGAATCTTGAAAAACCTGAAGAAAATGGTTACGGAAATTTCAGACAATATTTGAAAAATATATTATCAACTGAATAAATGAAACAACTTTTAAATATAATTATTATGCTATCATTTTTAAGATTCGGAAAATCGAATGCTCAAACGAAAAAAGAATTTAAAGATCCATTGAATACAGCCGTATTTACAACTAAATATGTTATCGAAGAAAATAGAGATATCACATACGTTACTCACGAATTGGAAGATGGTTCTTGGCAGTTTTTTAGTGATGATAAATTCGAAGATTTCACAAAAGTTGCATTATTAGTATCAATAGGCAATATTATTAAAAGAGACAAAACTGTTTTAGAAATTGCAGACTTACCGCTGGGATGTTATGCAAAAAGAAAAAACAGAACTGAAAAATGGGAAATTTTTAAAACAAAATAAAAAAACAACGCACAACAGATAAGGTTTCGTTGCGGCTGCAAGCCGAACAATGAAACCTGTGTTGA